>JBBSVF010000498.1:0-1048 GCA_038233745.1 Gemmatimonadales bacterium | reverse complement strand
GTTCCACCACGGCATTGGCGGCTTGCCATCGCCGCCATCCGACGTCGTCAGCACTTCGACCCAGTGGTCCTCGCTCTGCCGCTGCACAACGGTGCGCAGATTCTTCCCATACACCGTTCCCCATGTGCCGCGGAAACCGAGGTTGAGTCCGGCGAATCGGTCGGCCGGAGCCACCTTGCCGCCACTTTCGGACCAGCCCTGCGTATGGCAGTCGTTGCAACTGCCCACGATGGTGAGATACTCACCCGCCTGTTCCATCGTAGTAGCAGCGACCGCCGGCCCGCTCGCGGGCATAACCGTCGTGGTGGCCTCGGCGGCGGATGACGCCATGGGAGCAGTCTGGCAGGCCGCGGCAAGCGCCAGGGCTGCGAGAGCGAGGTGACGACAGAGTGAGCGTGTCATGAGCGGTCGGGAGTGTCGGGGGTGAAAGCTGTACCCAGAATTACCGCGCCGCCGCGGCCCCCGTCAGGGGTGCAGCATCCGCCACGCGAAGTTCGTAGCTTGGATTTTCAAACCCTTGCCCGCTTCCAGGTATCTGATCCTGTGCACGAGACGATCCCTGGACGACCAATGACGGCAGTGGCACGACTGGAACCCACCATCCAATCCCTCACCTCCCCCGCTGATGCGGATGTGGCCCTCGCGGCCGCGGGAGATCGGCATGCCTTCGAACGACTCTACCGTCAGCATTCTCTCCGAATATTCACCCTCTGCGCCCGCATGGTCGCCGATCGGATGATCGCCGAGGAGCTCACGCAGGATGTGTTCGTGAGGGCGTGGGAAAAGCTTCATCTCTTTCGCGGCGAGAGTGCATTCAGCACCTGGCTGCATCGCATGGCGGTGAACGTTGTGCTGAACGACCGCAAGACCGCAGTACGCCAGCGTTCGCGGTTCGCCAACGACGAGGATGGACAGGCAGTGAATCAGGCGCCAGATCGTCCAATGGCCACTGGCGACCGCATGGATCTCGAACAGGCAATCAACGGCCTTCCGAAAGGCGCTCGGCGGGTCTTCATTCTCCATGATGTGGAGGGGTACAAGCACGAGG
>JBBSVF010000497.1:0-1185 GCA_038233745.1 Gemmatimonadales bacterium | reverse complement strand
CTGGCGCCTTTCTCGTGCAGATGCTGGCTGAGCTCACGCGGCTCCACCGGGCGGCGGGGGACATGCGCGATGCGTCGGTGATCCGCCGAGGGGTGCTCTGCTCCGCGATTCATGGAGTGGACATCAATCCCATGGCCGTCTGGCTCTGCGAGCTACGATTGTGGCTCGCCGTGGTGATCGAGAATGACGAGCGCGACGTGTCAGCCATTCTTCCCCTCCCCAATCTCGACTGCAATGTGCGCGTGGGCGACGCGCTGGCTGGTGATGGATTCGAGACTGTCAGTACGGTGACGGGGCCGTCACGTGCGGCCGCGCGGCTTCATGCGCGGTACGTGCGCGCCTCGGGCGCCCGGAAGCTCCCGCTGCTGCGTGCGCTGCAGCGCGAGGAGCGTGCTCGCGCGGTTGCGCATCTCGAGCAGGAGCTTCGCCGCGTGACCGGCCGGCGCGCGGCGCTGGCCCGGGCACTTCGCGCCGTTGATCTGTTCGGCGAGCGTGCGCGCCCGTCGGACGACGATGCGACTGAGCTGCGCATGCTGCGCGAGCAGGCGGGTGAACTGCGGCGCTCGCAGCGTGCGCTATTGCGGGGTGCCGCGCTGCCATTCGCCTTTCCTTCACACTTCGCGTCTGTGCACGCGGCGGGAGGCTTTGGTCTGGTGATCGGCAATCCGCCGTGGGTGCGGATCCACAACATCGCCGCCGGTGAACGGATTCGGCTGCGCGCACGGTACCGCGTGTACTCGCAGGCCGGTTGGAGCGCTGGCGCGAGAGCCGCGAATGCCGGCGTGGGCTTCGCGGCGCAGGTGGATCTCTCGGCGCTCTTCCTGGAACGGTCTGCGACGCTGGCCAGCGAGCGCGGCGTGGTGGCGATGGTGGTGCCGGGCAAGCTCTGGCAGTCGCTCGCCGGTGGCGGCGTCCGTTCGATGTTCGGTGATGCACTGCATCTGCGACGTCTCGAGGATTGGAGCGATGCCCCGTCGACCTTCGATGCTGCCGTGTATCCCTCGCTCGTCATCGCGGCACGAGTGCCTTCACCGGACGACGCGGAACTCCGTGTGGAGCGACGCGCCTGCACGTTGCGCTGGTCGGCATCGCCCACCTCGCCGCGATTGTTCCCCGGCGATTCAGCGAGTCCGTGGCTCATGCTGCCGCCCCCCGTGCGGGAGGCCTTCGATGCGGTTCGGTACG
>JBBSVF010000496.1:0-1204 GCA_038233745.1 Gemmatimonadales bacterium | reverse complement strand
GCGTCGGTGAGGAAGTACTCGCCCTTGTGCGTCGGCTGCTTGAGTACGTGGTGGATGCCCTCGTACAGCAGGCGCCAGTTCTTCACGTAATACAAGCCGATGTTCGCCCGCTTGGAGATCGGCGTATCCGGCTTCTCCACGATCTGCGTCATGTTGTCGTCGGCATCCGTGACCACCACGCCGAACCGCTGGTAGTCCTCCACCTCCTTCACCCAGATGATGCCGTCCGCATCGGTGTCCTTGATGATGGAGAGATCGGTCTCGAAGATCGTGTCCACGAAGATGATCAGGACGTCCTGATCCACGAACGGCTCTGCGAGCTGCACCGCGCCGGCGGTGCCGTCCTGGACCTTCTGTTCCACGAACTGCGCCGGGAGCGACGCGAATTCCTTTCGCACGTACGCCTCGACCTTTTCCTTGAGATGGCCGGTGATGTAGACCACTTCCTTCACGCCACCGAGCTTCTCCAGGTCCTCCAGGATATAGGCCATAACCGGCTTGCCGGCGATCTTCAGCATCGGCTTGGGCACGAGGTGCGTATGGGGGCGAAGTCTCGTGCCTTTGCCGGCAAGTGGGATGATGACTTTCATGTGTGGCAGATCCTGGTGGCTGGTGGTGCGGAGGCGGACGCGTGTGACAGGTGCAAACTCCGCACCTTCGGGCGCCTCAGGGGCGCGTCTCGCCCGAGGCTGCCTGCGTTGCCGCCCCGGCGGATTGTGACGCATTTTTGACATACACGTTCAGCCACGCTACCCACCGGCCCCACTGATCCAGGAGGGTCTGCTCCATGAGCGGGCCGTGGTCCTCGTAGGGATACATGTAGAGCGCGGTCGTCTTGCCCATGCCCTGCAGGGCGTGGTAGAGTCGGATGGAGTTCTGTGGATCGGTGCCCACATTCTGGTCTTCCAGGGAGTGATACATCAGCAGCGCGCCCTGCAACCGATCTGCGTAGAGGAAGGGAGACATCGCCAGGTATGTCTCGCGAGCCTCCCAGAGATCCCGCCGCTCGCTCTGGAAGCCATTCGGGGTGAACGCCCTGTTGTAGTTGCCGTCCCCCGCGATACCCGCCTTGAAGAATGGCAGGTTCACCATCGCGTTCACCGTGCTGAAGGCGCCGTAGGAGTGGCCGCCCAGGCCGAGGCGCTGGCGGTCGATCATGCCGATCCGGTCCAGCTCGTCGATTACCGCCGTGAGACCGTTGCGC
>JBBSVF010000495.1:0-1209 GCA_038233745.1 Gemmatimonadales bacterium | reverse complement strand
GATCCTCGGGCAGGAAGAGAGCTGTCACGGCGATCCGGCACGCCGCATGGGCAACGAATATCTGTATCAGATGCTGGCGAAGAACACCATCGAGACGCTGGATCGGTACGAGGTCACGACGATCGTCACGCACTGCCCGCACTGCTTCCATCAGATCGGCAACGAGTTCCCGCAGTTCGGCGGCAACTACGAAGTGATCCACCACTCCACGTATATCGAGCGACTGTTGCAGGAGGAGCGCGTGCCACTGCTCACGGAGGGTGGCAAGGCCCTCACCGTGGCCTATCACGACAGCTGCTACCTCGGCCGCTACAACGACGTGTACGAGGCACCGCGCGAAACCCTGCGCCGCGCGCTCCCGGTGATCACGCTCGTGGAGCCGGAACGCAGCCGCGATCGCGGCCTCTGCTGCGGCGCAGGCGGTGGCCGCATGTGGATGGAAGAGCAGACGGGAAAGCGCATCAATGTGGAACGCACCGAAGAGCTGCTGGCCACCGGTGCCGACGCCATCGCGGTGGCATGCCCCTTCTGCATGACGATGATCACCGACGGCGTGAAGGCCACCGGCGTCGACGTGCCAGTGCTCGACATCTCGGAAGTGGTGGCGAGCCAGCTCGCGGGACAGCTCACGAGCTGACCGATCCGTTCACCCCTTCGTCGACCAGTGGAGTCGATGAAGGGTGATGGTCTGGCGAATCTCGCCATCCACAAATGGAAATGCGGTCGGCTCGCTGGTGATCCCCAGGTCGGCGCACTCCTCCAGGAAAGCGTCCAGCGCAATGCGGCCGGGATCTGCGACAATCGCCTCGCCTCCGCGCACGAGCGTTCCCGCGATGGCATTCGCCACGAGCGGGGCGTAGCGGTGCTCGTACAGCACGTCGGACGCGAGTACCACGTCGAAGCGCCCCAGGTCCGCGGGCATGTCCACCCAGTTCACCATGCGCGCCTCGATCTCGGCGCCCGTATTCTCGAACACATTCAGGCGCGCGAACTCCACCGCATCCGCGTAATAGTCGGTGGCGGTCACGCGAGCGCCGGCCATGGTCGCGCCCACAGCCACCGCACCCAGCCCACACCCAAGCTCCAGCACGCGCTGTCCCTCGAGTCGCATCATCGAGACTTCCCTGGCGAGTGTGAGCGCTGACGGCCAGAGGTCGGCCCAGTACGGCAGACGCTCGTCCATCACATAGTCGTCCTCGCTGATCAGGT
>JBBSVF010000494.1:0-1238 GCA_038233745.1 Gemmatimonadales bacterium | reverse complement strand
GCTGGACATGACGTCGTACGATCATCCCGTGACGTCGGCGTTGTATCTCGCGGTGCTGAAGAAGGGTGAGCCCAGTCCGTTGCTGCCCGAGAGCGACGAAGAGCGCGAGGCTGCGGCGGGAATGCCGGCGCGGGCGGACAGTTCGCCCGCGCGTGTCGCTGCGGCAGGTGCGAGTGCGGTCGCGGGTTCCGGTGACAGCGTGCGTACGTCGCGTGCGGCGCGTCCCACCGTGGTGATCGACGCCGACGGGCTTGCGCAGCGCATCATTGCGGTGCCGGGGCTGGCGAAGCGCGACTATGCCGACCTGACGGCCGGTGTGGCCGGCACCGTGTTCTGGAGCGAGGCCGTTCCGGCGAGCGGCACGGTGGATACACCGCCGGGCCAGGGTGGAAATGCCGGCACGCTGCATCGCTACAGCATCAAGGAGCGGAAGGCCGTTCCTTTTGCGACGCGAGTCTCCGATTACGTGGTGAGTGCCGATGGGCACAAGCTGCTCTATCGCACGCCCGGTGCGCAGGGCGGGCTGTATCTCGTGGATGCCGACAAGGCAGTGCCCGCGCCGGCGGCGGGGAAGCTCGCGTCAACACTGCGGGCGAACATCGATCCGCGCGAGGAGTTCCGGCAGATCTTCAATGAAGGATGGCGGAACCAGCGCGACTATATCTACGTGAAGAACCTGCACGGCACCGACTGGCCGAAGATGAAGGAGATGTACGGAGCGCTGCTGCCGTCGGTGAACCATCGTGCGGATCTCAACTATCTGCTGGATCAGATGGGGGCGGAGATCGCGATCGGGCACAGTTTCGTGCGCGGTGGCGACATCCCCGAGGTGCAGCCCACCACCACCGGACTGCTTGGCGCCGACGTGGCGGTGGAGGATGGCCGCTATCGCATCACGCGGATCTATGACGCCGAGTCGTGGAATCCCGAGTTGCGCGCGCCACTGGCGTCGCCCGGAGTGGATGTGCGCACGGGCGATTACATCCTCTCGATCAATGGCGTGGAGTTGCGCGGTGCCGACAACATGTACCGGCTGCTGGATGGTACCGCGAACCGGCAGACTGCGCTGGAGGTGAGCCCTCGTGCGGAGCGCGGGACCGGCGTGCGGAAGGTGACTGTGGTGCCGGTGGCGAACGAGACTGGGCTGCGGACGCGGGCGTGGGTGGAGCGCAACCGTCGGATCGTTGATTCGCTGAGCGGCGGACGGATCGCCTACGTGTATGTCCCAAGCACTTCGC
>JBBSVF010000493.1:0-1324 GCA_038233745.1 Gemmatimonadales bacterium | reverse complement strand
GGGAATGCTGCAGCCGTGCAGGCGCGGCGTCCAGTCGAGCGGTCACGAGGGATCCTCGTACAGGTCGTCCAGATCGGCGGCCGCGAGCTCCACGAGGAAGTCCGCAATCCTGCGCGTGACGTCTGCGCTGTAGCGCTCGCCCTTCTCCCGCGTGGCGAGGGCGGGATTGCCCGTGCCGGTATCCGCGCTCACCTCGGTCCATCGGCGAGGCGCCCACGCCCACCCCTCGCGGAATGCTCCGATGCGCCAGCGTCGCTCGCTGCCGCTGCCGGCGTCGCTCAAGGGGCGCGTGAGCCCGGGCGACAGGTGCATCATCACGCTGGTTTCGAGCTCACCGGCATGGTCACCAAGGTCGCTGAAAATGGTTGCGGGGGTTCCCACCTTGTACCAGTTGATGGCCGCCAGGAAGATGGAGGTGCGCGGCTGCAGTTCGCGGATGATCTGCCGGAAGTCGTTGCCGCCGTGCCCGTTGAACACCACGAGCTTCTCGATTCCCTGCCCTTCCATCGCGTGGACCAGGTCGGCGAGGAGCGCAGCCTGAGTGGCGGGATTCATGTTCAGACAGAGCCGGATGTCCAGCTGCCCGGTGTTCACGCCGAAGGGCACGGTGGGGAGCACCACGACCTTCGCGCCCCGCTCCCATGCCATGCGCGCCGACTCGGCGGCCAGCACATCGCACTGGATGGTGTCGGTGGCGTACGGAAGGTGGTAGTTGTGAGCTTCCGTCGCTCCCCACGGGAGAATGGCGACGGAATACTCCGTGTCGCGCACCGTCTTCCAGGTGCTCTCGGCAAGAATCCACGGGCGATCAGGCATCCGGTGAAGTTCGCGGGTGGCGGCAGAGGACGCCAGCGGTGTTCTAAGTTTCAGGAATGAAGAAAGACCTCTCTCCTTCCAGCATTTCCTCGCCCTCGGCGCCGGACGACGTCGAGATCGCGGATGCGCTCCGCCTGCTCCAGGACCGTGGTGAGCAGGTGCTCAACGCCATCGACGACGGCGTCTATTTCCTGGATGCGCAGGGGCGGGCGATCTTCATCAACGAGGCCGCCGCGCGACTTCTTGGCTTCACCAATCGCGAAGTGCTCGGGCGCTCGATGCACGATCTCACGCACCATCATTACGCCGATGGCAGCGAGTTTCCTGTGTCGGACTGCCCGATCATGTCGTCGGCCACGGATGCGGTGCAGCAGCGCGTGGGCGGCGACATCTTCTGGACAAAGTCCGGCACACCGCTGCCCGTGGATTACACCTCCATCCCGATCAAGGACGGCCGTACGGTTGTGGGAGTAGTGGTCACCTTTCGTGACATCAGCGACCAGCAGCG
>JBBSVF010000492.1:0-1331 GCA_038233745.1 Gemmatimonadales bacterium | reverse complement strand
TGTGCGTCGTGCCATGGACTGAATGGCGAAGGCAATCCCGCCATGCCCCCCGGCATCCCCGCCGTATGGGGCCCTCGCTCGTACAGCGTTGGGGCGTCCATGGCGCGGCACGAGCGCGCGGCGTCGTTCATCTGGCGCAACATGCCTTTCGGCAACGCGAAATCGCTCACGCACCAGCAGGCATTCGATGTGTCCGCATACATCAACTCGCACCCACGCCCCGATTCGCCAGGCAAGGCAGACGACTGGCCACTGGGTGGTGCGCCGAAGGATGTGCCGTACACCACGAAGTCCGGACACACCGCGTATCGTGCGCCAGCGCGCCTGTTGCCGCGCAACAATCCGCAGGGTGCCATTGTGCCCAATGCGCAGAGCGTGACGACGAGGTCCCGCTGATGACGGCTCGAAAGGACGCGATCTCGCGTCGCGCGATGCTCGGCGCGTCGGCCACTGCGGCGAGCGCTGTGGTACTTGGCCCTGCAGTCTCGCGCGTGATTGGACAGAATGTGACGCAGGCACCCGCGTCACCCGCGGTTCCCGTCGCGCCTCCGGACGCCACGAAGGTACCCGGACTGCCGTCCGGTCCACTGGGCGAACGCTCGCCCTTCGAACACCCCGCGCTGGCACCCACTGGCGTCACCACCGGGTCGACGTTCACGCCGCTGCAGAATCTTTCCGGCACCATCACCCCGTCGGATCTGCACTTCCAGCGACATCACAACGGAATCGCGATCATCGATCCCGCGCGTTACGAGCTCGTGGTGCACGGGGAGGTGGAGAAGCCAGTGTCGTTCACCCTCGAGGATCTGCGACGATTTCCAGCTGTGGGTCGCGTGTACTTCGTGGAATGCTCCGGCAATGGACGCGCCGCGTATCGTGCGCCGAAACCGGAGATGACCGCTCAGGTAGTGGATGGACTCACCAGCAACTCCGAGTGGACCGGAGTTCCGGTGTCCGCGTTGCTGCGAGAGGCCGGCGTCCGTGGCAAGGCGGAGTGGGTGCTTGCCGAGGGTGGGGATGCGGCGGTGTTGTCGCGAAGCATTCCAATGGAGAAGATGATGGATGATGCCATCGTGGCGTATGCGCAGAACGGAGAGCCGCTGCGTGCGGCGAATGGCTATCCCGCGCGACTGCTGCTGCCCGGGTACGAGGGTAATACCTGCGTAAAGTGGCTGCGGCGCCTCAAGGTGATCGACCAGCCCAATATGAGTCGCGACGAAACCTCCAAGTACACCGATCCATTGCCCGATGGCACGGCGAGGCAGTTCAGTCTTGTGATGGACGCCAAGTCCGTGATCACCGCGCCCACGACGCCGGCGCGGTTGAGCGGA
>JBBSVF010000491.1:0-1368 GCA_038233745.1 Gemmatimonadales bacterium | reverse complement strand
GAACATCCACGGTCTCGTATCCAGCCCGCCGCCCAGGTACAGCCCGCCCGCCACGGAGGGGTGCGTTCCCGACGGTCCACGCACCGCCAGAAGCTCACCGGCAGCGCCGGCATCGGCGAACGGTGTGACGATGCCTCTCCGTAGTGAGCGGTTCGGCGGCTGCGCAAACGTCGTCGCCGCGACTGCCTGCAGCAGCAGCACGAGAGTGACGTGCCGCCTCACGTGCCCGGCCGATAGCTGCCCCACGCCGCCGAGAGTCGGTCGCTGATCTCGCCGACGCTGGCGCGCGCGCGAACCGCGTGAATGATGAGATGCATCGGTGGCGCCTCGCCGGCCGCAGCCGCCGCGGACAGTGCGTCGAGCGCGCCCGCGACCTGCTCGGCGTCGCGCGATGCACGCACCGCGCGCACTCGCGCCACCTGCTCGGCTTCGAGCGCGGAGTAATCGGGCGTCGCGATCTTCAGCTCGTCAGCGTCATCGGTGAAGGCGTTTACCCCCACGATCACCGTTGCGCCGCTCTCCACACCAAGCTGATGCTCGTACGCCGAGCGTCCGATCTCCTCCTGGAAGAACCCCGCCTCGATCGCGGCGGCCGCCCCACCCATTGCATCCACGCGTTCGATCAGCGCCATCGCCGCCGTCTCCAGCTCGGTGGTGAGATGCTCCACGTAATAGCTCCCCGCCAGTGGATCCACCGTCGCGGCGGCCCCGCTCTCATGGGCCAGGATCTGCTGCGTGCGAAGGGCCAGCGTCGCCGCTTCGGCAGTCGGCAGCGCCAGCGCCTCATCGTAGCCGTTCGTGTGCAGCGATTGCGTGCCGCCAAGCACAGCCGAGAGCGCCTGTACCGTCACGCGAACCACGTTATTCAGCGGCTGCTGGGCCTGCAGCGTGACGCCACCGGTCTGCGTATGGAAGCGCAGACGACAGCTCGCGTCGCTCGCCGCGAAGCGCTCGCGCATGAGACGTGCGTACAGGCGCCGCGCGGCGCGGAACTTTGCCGCTTCCTCGAACAGGTTGTTGTGCGCCGCAAAGAAGAAGGAGAGTCGCGGCGCGAAGGTGTCGACGGGAAGGCCCGCATGTATCGCGCGGGAGACGTACTCCACGGCATTCGCGAAAGTGAACGCGAGTTCCTGCACCGCCGTCGCTCCCGCCTCGCGAATGTGATAACCGGAGATGGAAATGGGATTCCAGCTCGGGACCTCCGCCGCGCAGAAGCGGAACAACTCGGCAATGAGCGAGAGTGAGGGAGCAGGCGGGTAGATGTACGTCCCCCGGGCGATGTACTCCTTCAGGATGTCGTTCTGGATCGTGCCACTCAGCGCCACGCGCGGAATGCCGCGCTCCTCTGCGACCACGATATACATCGCG
>JBBSVF010000490.1:0-1381 GCA_038233745.1 Gemmatimonadales bacterium | reverse complement strand
GTGGTGTACGGCGGCTACGATCCCTCCGCGGCTCCCGTGCTCCGCGTGCGCTCGGGCGACGAAGTGGAGATCGGCGCCGTATCCACTTGCGGCGCGCGACTCCTGCGCCCGGGTTCCGACACCGGATCCATCGAGCCAGCGTACCGCGCGATCATGAACGCGGTGCGTGACAGCACGCTGCGACGCGGACCCGGTGGCCACATTCTCACCGGCCCCATCGCCGTGGACGGTGCAGAGCCAGGCGACGTGCTGGAGCTGCGAATCCTGCGTGTGGACATGGATCTGCCATTCGCGTGCAACTCCTTCGGCCCGCGAAGCGGCTTCCTGCCCGAGGATTTCCCCGGCGTCTCGCGCTCGCGCATCGTGCCGCTCGATCGCGAGCGCATGCTCGGGCATTTCTCGGACTCGCTCGGGATCAAGATCCCGCTGCGCCCATTCTTCGGCAGCATGGGCGTGGCGCCACCCCTGGCGGCGGGGCGCATCAACAGCGCGCCACCGGGCATGCACGGCGGCAATCTTGACAATCGCGAGCTCGTGGCCGGCACCATTCTGTATCTCCCCGTGCACGTGCGCGGTGCGCTGCTGGAAGTGGGTGACGGACATGCGGCACAGGGCGATGGCGAAGTGGACATCACCGCGCTGGAGACCGCGCTGCGCGGCCGCTTCCAGCTCATCGTCCGCAAGGACATGCATCTGGTATGGCCGCGCGCCGAGTCGCCGACGCACTGGATCGCGATGGGGACCGACAGCAGCCTCGTGATAGCCACCAAGACCGCTGTGCGCGAGGCCATCAGCCTCTTGGTCGACGTGAAGCATCTCACTCGCGAGGACGCGTACATGCTGGTGAGTACCGCGTGCGACGTGCGCATCACGCAGCTCGTGGACGGCACAATGGGCGTTCACGTGATGATCCCGAAACACATCTTCTCGGCCGACCCCCGGAACCCTGCGCCTGCCGGAGCGTATCGATAGTGCTGGTTCCTTCCTCACAGATCCCCGGAGTACTGTTGCGTATGTCATCTCGCCTGCGCCATAACGCGGGAGCGCTCGTCGCCCTGCTTGGCCTTGCCACCGCGGTTCCTGCCTCAGCGCAGGGCGCTCGCGGACTCGGCATCGACACCACGAACATCGATCATTCCGTTCGTCCACAGGACGACTTCTTCCGCTACGTGAATGGCGGCTGGCTGAAGACGGCGGCCATTCCGATCGACGCATCCAGCTGGGGCGCCTTCAACGAGTTGAGCGAGCGCAGTCGCACCGCGCTCCACTCCATTCTGGAAGACGCCGCCGTCTCGAGCGCCCGCGCGGGGACCGACGAGCGCAAGGTGGGCGACCTCTACGCCAGCTATCTCGACACCGCTCGTATCGAGCGTCTGGGCCT
>JBBSVF010000489.1:0-1386 GCA_038233745.1 Gemmatimonadales bacterium | reverse complement strand
CCCATCGCCGCAATGCTCTCGTGAGCAGCAGCCGAGAGCTGTACTGGTGCGCCGTTCGACATCCAGTGACCCGCGATCGCACCTCCGAGAATCACGCCCAGCGCAAAGGCAAGATTCCACCCGCCCGTGCGCCGCCAATCATAGCGGAAGAACTCCACACGCCCGGGCATCGCGATGGCGCAGGCATGGCGAAGGTTGCCGGAGATGCCGAACAGCCGGTTGCCGGTGAGCAGAAGTGCAGGGACGAACAGCCCAATGAACGGACCAGCCACATACCAGGGCCACGGGGCGAGTAGCAGGGTGCGAAACGACATTGCGAAGTCCAGTGAAGTGGGCCGACCTGCTACCGCGGCGCCAGCAATTGCTGCAGCGCATCCGACTCGGCAACCAACCGCCCGCACATGAGATCGCAAAGCAGGACGACGCTGTCGTCGGCGAGCGCGTAGTACACGCGAAGCCCTTCCTTGCGACGGCTGACGAAGTTGGTGGTGTGCAGGAGCTGCAGATGCTTCGAGACGTTCGCCTGTCCGAGCTCTGTCTCCTCCACGAGCTCGCTCACTGTCCTCTCACCGGCACGAAGGCAGTTGAGAATCTGCAGGCGCGCTGGTTCGCCCAGTGCCTTGAACCGCGCGGAGACGAGCGCAAGGACGTCGGGTGTCATCGCAAGCCGGCTCACTGCTCCACCGGCAGTCCCGCTGCGCGCCACGCGCTCATGCCACCCACGAGATTGAGCACCGGCACGCCTTCGCGAAGCATCACACTGGAGGCAATCGCCGACCGCGCGCCGCTCTGGCAATGCAGCACGATCGGAAGATCGCGAGGGATGCTCTCGATACGTTCGGCGAGATACCCGACGGGAATGTTGATAGCACCGGGCACACGCCCCTCCTCCCACTCGGACGCACCGCGCACATCCACGACGGTGAAGCGTTCATCTTTCATACGCTCGGCCAGTTCCACTAGAGCGATCTGCTCCACGCGCTCCACACGATCCACACGCTCCACGCGCTCAATACGCTGGGCGCCTTCAGAACTGGAGGCATCCACAGCGGTCGCCGCACTCGCGTCGAACACACCGGCGACGCGGTCCAGCCCGATCATGGCGAGATCGCGCACCGCTTCCTCCACATGCCCCGGAGCCCTCAGGTCAACGATGAGATGGAACTCCGCGTCGTACGGCAGCAGCCAGCCGGCCCACGTGGTGAAGGAGCGATCGAGAGGAATATTCAACACGCCCGGCACATGCCCCGCCGCGAACTCGGCGGCGCTCCGCGTGTCCACAACGATAGCGCCGGACTGAAGCAGCGGCTGCAGCTCATCATCGGCGCACCGCACCGGTTCCGGAAATCCGTCGAGAACGCGCGGGCCATCCCGGTTGATGCGCTT
>JBBSVF010000488.1:0-1391 GCA_038233745.1 Gemmatimonadales bacterium | reverse complement strand
TCGCAATAGTTGAACAGGGTGTTGCCCTTGGCCGCGGCGCCGTACCCGACCACTCGCCTGCCGGCCACCTTCGCCTGCTCGAGGAATGAAAGCAGGTCGTCTCTCACCTTGTCGACCCGAGTCGCAAAGCCCGCATAGCCGGACGGCTGATCGAGTCCCGCCGCGATTTCGTGGGCACGCACGAGCGCGACATTCGGCGAGGTATCGTGTGCGGCGTCTTGGCGACACGCGAACACCCTCAGCGATCCGCCGTGCGTCGCGATCTCCTCGATGTCGAAGATGCGTAACCCGTGTGACAAGAAGATGCGCTCGATTGCCAGCAGCGACAGATAGGTGTAGTGCTCGTGATAGATCGTATCGAACTGCACCTGCTCGATGAGATTGAGCAGGTGAGGGAACTCCACGGTATAGACCCCCTCTGGCCTGAGCATCACGCGCACGCCGGCAACGAAGTCGTTGATGTCCGGCACGTGCGCGAGCACGTTCTTCGACGCGAGCAGATCCGCGGCGTGACCTTCACGCACCAGCCGGTGGGCGGTGTCTTCGCCGAAGAAGGCGATCTCGGTGGGCACGCCTCTCGCGCGCGCGGCTTCTGCGACACCCCCCGATGGTTCCACCCCAAGCGACGGGATTCCAGCAGACACCATGTACTGAAGCATGTACCCGTCATTGCTGGCGATCTCGACGGCCTTGCTGGATCCGTTCAGCCCGAACCGCTGAATCACCATCGCCACATACGCGCGGCAGTGCGCGAGCCAACTCTCCGAATAGGAAGAAAAGTACACGTAGTCCTCGGTGAATATCTCGCTCGGCGGCACCACGCGATCGACCTGCACCAGGAGGCAGAGGTCGCACACTCGTGCATGAAGTGGGTAGAGCTTGTCGGCAACGCCAACGTTCTCCGGACGCACGAAAGCATTGGACAGCGGCTGCATCCCGAGATCGACGAGCGTCCGCGTGAGTGGAGCGCTACAGCTCTGGCAAGTTGGTGACACACTCATTGTACCGCCTCATAGCGAGAGATTTGCTCCATACACAGCTGTCTGGCCGGCTTCCCCTCTGCAAAGCCGCCGTACCACTCGGCAGTCCAGCTGACAGCGTCCCGGCTCAAGAGCAACGGCCGCCAACCGATGCTCTCCTCCGCGAGCCCCGGATCCAGCGCGAGCGCGCGCATTTCCTCCGGGTGTGGTCCGTCATCCGCACGCCAGCCCGACGCCACGCCCAGCGCGTCCTGCATCGCATCCGCCATCTGGGCCACCGTCAATACGTCATCCGGCCGAGGGCCAAAGTTGAGAGAGGATGGCAACATCGCCTGGGCGCCGGGATTCGCGATCGCCTCAACGTAGCGAAGGTATCCGGCCAACGGCTCCAGCACATGCTGCCACGGGCGC
>JBBSVF010000487.1:0-1395 GCA_038233745.1 Gemmatimonadales bacterium | reverse complement strand
GTACTCAGTACTATCAGTTCAGGGCGCTTCCGCCATCCCACACTTTACGTCCAGGTCAAAAACGCTCTCCGCGCTATAACTTCGTCCCCACCTTTTCCGGACAACCAACGTCATGCCACTGATGCGCCGGCTCCTGCTGCTCTGCCTCATTGCCGCTCCCCTCCGCGCGCAGGACGGCGTCCCTGCAGCGATCTACACCGATCCTCCGCGCGACAGCCTGCATCCCCCGCGGATGGAGGTGCTGCACATTCCCTCTGGCGACGTGCGGATCAATGGCGTCGCCTATCTGGCCAGTGGAGCGGGAGTGCATCCCACCCTCGTGTTGCTCCACGGACTGCCCGGCAACGAGAAGAACCTCGACCTCGCGCAGGCCGTACGCCGCGCAGGGTGGAATGTGGTGACCTTCAACTATCGCGGATCCTGGGGCAGCCCCGGCAGCTTCCGGTTCGCCAACACCGTGGACGACGCCGACGCCGTGCTGCGGTACGTCCGGGATTCCGCCTCGTCGCTCGGCGTCGACACCACCAACATGGTGCTCGGCGGACACAGCATGGGTGGGTGGGCCACCGCGATCTCCGCGTCACACCAGCACGGCCTGCGAGGCGCCATCCTGATCTCGGCGGCCGACATGGGCGGAGACGCCGCCGCTCCACGTGCGCTGCTCGTGCAGGGGATGCGGGGAAATATGGAAACGCTGGCGAATACCACCCCCGCACGAATGGCCGATGAGCTCATTGCGAAGGGAAGTCGCTGGCGCCTCGCGGATGCCGGACGTCGCACAGGTGCCCTGCCGCTGCTCGTGATCACCTCGAACGATGGCTTGGCGGGCGACGCGGCGAGTTACGTGGCCGGTGCGCGCGGCGCAGGGAATACGGCGGTCACCACGCTGCACCTCGACACCGATCATGGGTATTCCGGTCAGCGTATCGCGCTCGCGACAGCGGTGCTGCGCTGGCTCGGCAGCGTGCGGAGATAGCGCATGCGCATCGCGTCAACGGTGCTGCTGCTGTTCGCCGCCGCATGTACCAGCAGCATGCAGCCATCGACGCCGGACTCCGCGTCGCCCGCTGGATATTTCTGGGCACCCGTCACGCCCGGCGCGCGGCACGTGCTCATGCCCACGCCCGCCACCGTGGTGTACGGCGGCTACGATCCCTCCGCGGCTCCCGTGCTCCGCGTGCGCTCGGGCGACGAAGTGGAGATCGGCGCCGTATCCACCTGCGGCGCGCGACTCCTGCGCCCGGGTACCGACACCGGATCCATCGAGCCAGCGTACCGCACGATCATGAATGCCGTTCGTGACAGCACGCTGCGACGCGGGCCGGGCGGCCACATCCTCACCGGCCCCATCGCCGTGGACGGTGCAGAGCCAGGCGACGTGCTGGAGCTGCGAAT
>JBBSVF010000486.1:0-1428 GCA_038233745.1 Gemmatimonadales bacterium | reverse complement strand
TTCGTCGCCTTCGCCGCCGGGCCGTGGCAGACGAGAACCCGGACGGTCGGCGGACGCACGATCACGATGTGGGTTCGTGCGTCGCGCGCCCGAGAGGCGGACGCGGATCTCGACCATCCGGTCGACGGGGCAGGCGGTGGATCGCTCATCGAGATGAATGCGCGCGCAATCCGTTGGATGGAGCAGTACACGGGTCGCGCATATCCCTTTCAGAAATACGAGTTCCTGCTGGCGCCTGCCTTTCCCTTCGGCGGCATGGAACACCCCGGCGCTGTGTTCTACAACGAAGAGTCGTTCATCTTCCGCGAGCCGCCAACGCGCAATCAGCTCCTCGGGCGCGAGGCCACAGTCTATCACGAGGTCTCGCACCAGTGGTTCGGCGACTTCACCACCATGCGGTGGTTCGACGATCTCTGGCTCAAGGAGGGATTCGCCACGTACATCGCTGCCGTGATGCAGTCGCAGCTCTCGCCGGCGTCGAACTCCTGGCGGACCTTCTTCCTGCGCAACAAGCCCGTAGCGTACGCAACAGACGCCACACGCGGCACGACGCCGGTGTGGCAGACCCTCGGCAACCTCGATCAGGCCAAGAGCAATTACGGCGCAATCGTCTACAACAAGGCGCCGGGCATCCTCAAGCAGCTCAACTTCCTGGTGGGCGACGCAGCATTCCGTGCGGGGCTGCAGTCATACCTCGCCTCACACGCGTACGGCAACGCCACGTGGCGCGACCTGCTCGGCGCCATCGGCAGCGCGGCGCATCAGGATCTGGACGCATGGGGCGACGCGTATGTGCTCCGCGCCGGCATGCCGATCATCACGCAGCGCGTCACTCCGGAGCGGGAGGGCTGGCGTCTCGAACTCACACAGCAGCCCGCACAGGCACTCTCGGGCCAGACAACCTGGCCCATTCGCACCCGCGTGCTCATCGCTGACAGTGCGGGCGCCGAGCGCATCGTGCCGGTGACTTTCTCTGGTACAACGACGACGCGGCACTTTCAGGGTACGCTCCCGCGTCTGGTGTTCGCCAATGCCGGCGACAATGCGTATGCACTCGTCCGCATGGACAGCGCCAGCACGCGGACGGTGTTGACGTCGCTCGACGCATTTGTCGATCCGCTTCAGCAGGCGATGCTCTGGAGCACGCTGTGGGATGAAGTGCGTGACGCGCGGCTTGCTCCTGCGGCGTTCGTCGACGCTGCGCTGAAGGCGCTGCCAGGCGAGCGGGACGACCAGCTCGCACCGTGGATTGTGGGACGCACCGCTCGCGCTGTCGATGCGTACGGCTGTCGCGACGAGTCGCGACTGCGTGTGCAGGCGGAATCGGTGTTCGCGGCCGGGGCAGGCGACAGCACGAGATCGTACTCCATTCGCAAGGCACAACTGGATGCGCTCATCGCCATCGGCCGCTCCGACATGGTGCTGGCG
>JBBSVF010000485.1:0-1435 GCA_038233745.1 Gemmatimonadales bacterium | reverse complement strand
TGCGCAGCCGCGGCATTCGCGGGCCGATACGCGCAACTGGGTAACGCCCCCGCGCACGTAGAGCTGCAGCGAAACTGACAGGACTCGCGGCGCGGCGGAACTTCCGCCGCGCCGCGCACGTTGTCCGGGCACCGAATGACCCTCGCCTCGCTCCTTCTCGCAGCCGTGATGGCCGCCGCTCCGCAGCAGACGGAATCGCCGCGCGGCATTGCCGTGGACGCTCGTCTCGCGGCAGATGCCTCGCTGCGCGTGGGTGACACCGTGCACGTGAGTGCCCAGTCGCGCGACTCCGGCGTGGCCGTGGTGATACGCGCCATCATCCAGCGTCCCGCCGATCCCGCGGAGATTGCGCGCGGAGAGTATCGCGTCCGCCTGCACCTGGATCAGCTTCAGACACTGCTGGGCTATGGCGACCGCGTGGATAGGTTCGCCGTTGCCGGCGTGGCGAACGACAGCGGCACTGCTGCCGCGCGCCGCATCAATGCCATTGCCTTCGGATTCCGCGCCCACCGCTCGCACGACATCGCGATCGGCACTTCAACAACCTTTGCGGTGGTGTCTCGCTTCCATCGCGCCATCGGCGTCATCACGATTACCGCGAGCGCGATCTTCCTGCTCTGCATCATGCTGCTCAAGGTGGAGGAGCGCAGGCGCGATGTGGCCGCCCTTCGGCTCATGGGGATCTCGGCCCGCACCGTGGTGCGCAGCATCGTGCTGGAGGCGGCGGGCATCGCGGTATTCGGCAGCATCACCGGTGTGGTGGTGGGCGCCGCGGCGTCGTGGATGGTGAATGTCCACTACCAGCATGTGTACCGCACGCCGTTGCGCTTCTCCATCGTCACGCCGGACATCGTGCTCCTGGCCGTTTCGCTGTCGCTCGTGCTGGGCGTGCTCGCCGGCTGGCTTGCCGCGCGGCGTCTGGCGTCGGTTCCACCCCTCGTTCTCTTCGGCCGATGATTGCCACACTCGCGTGGGCGTCACTCCGCCGCCATCCCTCACGCACCCTCCTCGCGATGCTTGGCGTGGCGGTGAGCGCCGCGATGCTGCTGGACATGGTGATGCTCTCCACCGGCATGCGAGAGAGCTTCCGCTCGCTGCTGCTCTCGCAGGGCTTCCAGCTTCGCGTCTCCCCGCGGGGTACACTGCCCTTCGATACCGACGCCACCATCCGCAATGCGGATTCGCTGCTGCGATCCCTCGGCCGGATCGACGGTGTGGAGCGGGTGAGTCCTGTGCTCGGCGGGCAGCTTCACGTGCCGTCGGCGAGTGGCTCCACGAGCGCGAGCGCGCTAGGACTCATTCCGGCGGTGCAGGGCGACTACGAGCTGCTGAACGGACGCGATCCGACGCGCGCGAATGACGTGGTGTTGAATGACGCCATGCTCCGCGCGATCGGCGCGCACGTGGGAGACACCATTGCCGCCGCCGCCGGCTA
>JBBSVF010000484.1:0-1471 GCA_038233745.1 Gemmatimonadales bacterium | reverse complement strand
GGCAGCGGTCGGGGCACGTAAAGCGCGACGTCGGGCCCGAGCGCCGCGCGCCCGCCGAGCCAGAGCGCCAGCATGCCGCCCGCGGAGTGCCCGACGGCGATCACGCGGGTCGTGTCCAGCGGAAAACGATCGGCGAGCGCACGGACGTGGTCGGCGGCGCGTCCGACGTCGCGGAAGGTCTCAGGCCAGCCGCCGCCGGGCGAATCAACACTGCGGTATTCGACGTTCCAGGTGGCGATGCCGGCGTGGCGGAGAGCGTCGGCGAATGCCGCCACGTCCTGGGTTGTCCCCTCAGCTGCCAGAAAGCAGCCCCCGTGCAGGAGGACGGCGACGGGAAACGGGCCGCGGCCGGCCGGCAGCCGCAAATCGCCGTACTGCTCCTTCGCCGCGCCATACCTGATGCGGACCGGGGTCGTATCCGCATCTGCACCCGCCGCAGCTTGTGCAGACGTGGGGGTGGAAACTACGAGCGAAAGCGCAGCAACCAAAGCGCAGATCCTGTACACAGGCGTCCTCCGGTGCGAGGTGGCGCGGTATAGCCGGGTATGAAGGTAACAGAGCATTCCGCGACGATGGGTGAAACTCTACGTCGCCGGCGACGGACTCACACCCAGCGCGTCCTTCAACCGCTTCCTGCACCGCTCGAACCCACGCACGGCCAGCGGCCGATTGCCCTGTCTCCAGTGCGCCTCCATCAGCGGAAATTGTCGGACTCTCGGCGATCACGGCCGACTTCGTCGCTGATCCCGTTTCGAAAGTCCTGTGCATCCCCGTCATGCAGATCTCGGTGATCGCGGCGGATCCCGCCCCCCCGGGTCCTACCGCAGCACGAATCCCGGATCCGTCGCCGGCCGCGTGTCGGCGTTCGCCGCTATCCAGCCGGTCATGTACATCCACTTCGCGATCCGCGTGAGCTTGCCGTAATCGATGGTCTTCGGTTCGTCGCGCGGCGTGTGATAATCGTTGTGGAGGTTGCTGGAGAAGAACAGCGCCGGTACACCGCGCTCCGCATACGGCACGTGATCGCTCCGGAAGTACCAGCCTTCCGGATGTGTCGGGCGATCCCACAGTGAATCGATGACGAACCTGCTGGTCGCGCGATTGGCATCGATCGCCATCTGAACCAGCGTCGCCGAGTTGCGATGCGGGGGCTGCGATCCGAGCAGCGCGGCGGTGTCCGGATTGTTGCGGCCGAGCATGTCGCCGTTGAGCACGGCGACGATGCTGTCGAGCGGGACGACGGGATGCGCGACGTGATAGCGCGAGCCGAGGAGGCCGCGTTCCTCCGCGCCATGGAAGATGAACAGCGCCGAGCGCCGGCTCGGCTGCATCACCCACGCGCGGGCAATGCCGAGGAGCGCGACACTCGTCGTGGCATTGTCGTCCGCGCCATTCCAGATCGAGTCGCCGTCCACCACATAGCGCACTCCGTCGTGGTCCTGGTGCGAGCTGAAGACGACGTACTCGTTGC
>JBBSVF010000483.1:0-1494 GCA_038233745.1 Gemmatimonadales bacterium | reverse complement strand
TGTCGCGACGAGTCGCGACTGCGTGTGCAGGCGGAATCGGTGTTCGCGGCCGGGGCAGGCGACAGCACGAGATCGTACTCCATTCGCAAGGCACAACTGGATGCGCTCATCGCCATCGGCCGCTCCGACATGGTGCTGGCGCACCTCAGCGCCGCACTGGACAGCAGCAGTGTGTTCGGACTTCCTTTGCGTGCGCCCACTCGGTGGGCGATCGTCACGCATCTCGTGGAACGGCAGCATGGCGACGCCACGCGGCGCCTCGCCGCGGAAGCGATGCGCGACTCCACGAGCGAAGGGCGCCGCCGCCTCTTTGTCGCGCGCGCGGCGATGCCGGACTCGGCGTCGAAGGCTGAATATTTCCACCGATACTTTGCAGATCGCTCTCTGAACGAGGATTGGGTGACCGCAAGCCTCGGCGCCTTTGTCGACAGTGACCGTGAGGCGCTTGTGCGGGCCTACCTGATTCCGGCACTGGATTCGCTGCCGTGGATCCAGCAGAACCGCCGGATCTTCTTCCTTGGTTCGTGGCTGGGATCGTTCGTGTCGGGAATGCGGACGCCGGAGTCACTCGCGCTTGTCAACAGCTTTCTCGATACGCATCCGGCGCTCCCGGCCGACCTGCGCCAGAAGATCCTGCAGAGCGCCGACGAGTTGGAGCGCACAGTGAAGATCCGCTCGCGGTACTGCGCGTCGACGTCCACGCCGTCCGGCTCATGATCACGGTCCGGCACGCAACCGCCGATGATGGACCGTCGGTGATCGCACTCTTCGCTTTGCTCGGTCACTCGCCGTCGATGGACGATCCTCGAGCGCAGGTGGAGCGATTCCTGGAATCCGGCGAGTGCGTTGTGGTCGCGGAGCGTGACGGAGAGGTCGTGGGCGCCACGTCGGCGCATGTGATTCCGCTGCTGCATCGCGCCGGACCGATCGGTCGTTACACGGCAGTAGTGGTGCGGGAGGATTGCCGCGGTAATGGCGTGGGACGCGTCATGCTCGAGTTCACGGATCGGGAGCTTCGCGGGCGAGGCTGCGTGCACACCGAGGTGACGAGCAACATCTCGCGCACCAGGGCACACGAGTTCTATCAGAGGCTCGGGTATGAACGGACCAGTTATCGGTTCGCGAAGGAGCTCGAGGGGGGCGAATGAGTGACACGTACATCGTGCCTCGGCTCGAGACCGAACGACTGATCCTTCGGGCCTTTCGCGGCGAGGATGCTGAGGAGTATGCGAGGATGATGGCCGACCCGGAGGTCACGCGGCATCTGAGCACCGGTGCGACCATGTCGCGCGCAGATGCGTGGCGGCAGTTGGCGATGTTCGCCGGTCACTGGCAACTGCGTGGCTTCGGCGTGTGGGCAGTGGAGGAGCGCGAGACCGGGGAGTTCATTGGGCGCATCGGATGCTTCGAGCCGGAGGGATGGCCGGTGTTCGAGATCGCGTACACGCTGCGGCAGGCGTCGTGGGGACGCGGGTATGCGCGCGAGGGTGCGGC
>JBBSVF010000482.1:0-1500 GCA_038233745.1 Gemmatimonadales bacterium | reverse complement strand
TTGCCGCATGGACCTTCGACGGCGACATCCCCGGGCCGATCGTGCACGTGCGGCAGGGAGACACAGTGGAGTTCACGTTGACCAACGAAGGCAGTATTCCGCACTCGATGGACTTTCACGCCGCCCAGATCGATCCGAAGACCGCTTTTCGCTCCGTGCTGCCCGGGTTGTCGATCACGTACACCTTCAAGCCGAGGTACGCAGGCGTCTTTCTCTACCACTGCGGCACGGCGCCGGTCCTCATGCACATCGGCACCGGCATGTTCGGTGCACTCGTCGTCGATCCCGTCACCCCCCTCCCGCCGGCCAGGGAATTCGTGCTCATCCAGAACGAGTTCTACCTTGGCGCACCGCAGAATGGCATCGCGCCCTTCGACTACACGAAGATGTTGTCGACGCTCCCTGACTTGTTCGCGTTCAATGGCCGGCCAGGGCAGTATCAGACGGCGCCAATCCGGGTGAAGGTTGGTGACCGGGTTCGCTTCTTCGTGGCGAATGCCGGCCCCACGCACTCCTGCGCCTTCCACGTCGTCGGCGAGCAGTTCAACACTGTGTATCTCGGCTCTCCGCCCGCAAATGCAATTCACGGCGTCCAGACGTTCAGCGTGCCGGCCGGTGGCGGAATGATCTTTGAAATGACGGCAGACATCCCCGGCGAGTTCGTGTTCGTCAACCACGCGTTCGGACATGGTCAGAAAGGCGCGATCGGCCTCCTGATCGTCGAGCCGTGAGGTTTTGATCCCGCCTGACCTTTACCCCCTCGACCAGAAATCCTCATGTCATCGATGCACCGTACCATCTCCGGCAACGTCATCGCGCAACATCTCGGACGAGACACGATGATGATCGATGCGGACCTGCTCGCCAGGCACGGCCGGAGCGCGCGCACACTCGTGAAGGAAGGTGCGCTTCGGCTGACGCTGATGGGTCTCGCCGCTGGCGGCGTCCTCCCACCGCATAGCACCGACAATCCCGTATCGATCCAGGTGTTCGATGGCGAGGTGACCTTCTACGCGCTCGACGAGCAGTACACGCTCGGAGTCGGCGACGTATTGATCTTTGCGGCGCGCGTCGAGCACGCTGCGAGATCGATGCGTGGAGCCACCTTTCTGCTCACTGTGGCGCACTCCGAGCCCACCGGAGACATGGCCGCCGACCTGCCGGTGGCAACGATGGACCACCCACTGAGCGAATCGGCGAAGCAGCGATGGCTCGACGACGGGGGAGCTTCGCGCCCGCCCGTGGATGCTACAGATCCGTCGATGGGCTCGTCGCCCGTGTGAACAGCTCACTCGGCATGAACGCCGTGATCATGTATCCGTCAGGTCGACGACATGCCCGATGCTCGCGTCCACGATTTCGGTGCGCCCGCTTGCCCATTCAAGAACGGCCTGCCGGTCCGCCTCCGTGGCTTGCCCAGCCTCTCCACGAATCACACACATCCAGCGCTCTCCACGATCCACTCGCCGGGAGATGAGCCCACGTAGGGCAACCACATCG
>JBBSVF010000481.1:0-1533 GCA_038233745.1 Gemmatimonadales bacterium | reverse complement strand
TTCGGGACGCTGAACGAGGCCGTGGGCGATGCCGATCCCGTGAAGAGCACAACGCTCGGCTTCCGGAATCTGGAGCGCGTGATCGGGTACGTCGCGAGCGCGACGACGCGGCCCGGTGAGGACAACAGCGACCTGAAGGAGTTGTACGATCGCACGGTGCAGCAGTGGGGCACCGAGGCCAACCATGTGGCGACGGTGATCGGCGGTGGCACCGTGCAGTACAAGAGCGGGAGCCAGAGCGGTCCCGTGTACGTGGCGCTGAGCCGTGCGCGCCAGCAGGAGGCCATGCGGTTCCTGGTGAACAATGTGTTCGCCACGCCCACCTTCCTTGTGCGTCCCGACTTGGCCAGCCGGATCGAGGCGGGCGGGATGATCCAGCGGATCAATGCGGCGCAGACGCGGGTGCTGAACAACCTGCTGGATGACGGGCGCCTGAACCGACTGCTGGAAGGTGAGGCTACGGCGACGGCGACCGACCGGCCGAACGCGTACATGCTGTCGACGATGCTGGATGATCTGCGCGGGGGGATCTGGAGCGAGATCTATCGTGGGCAGAGCGCCGACGCATTCCGCCGCGAGCTGCAGATGGACTTCCTGACGCAGGTGGAGCGGAAGCTCAATCCGGAGCCGGTGAGTGCGCAGGTGGCGGCGCAGCGGGCGGCGTTCGGAATTCGTGTGGTGCCGCTGAGCGACGACGCGAAGTCGGAGCTGCGGGGGACACTCGTGAGGTTGCGGAGTGATCTCCGGTCGGCGGCTGGACGCGGGGATCGGGCGACGCAACTGCATGTGGCGGGTGCGGTGCATCGGATCGACGAGATACTGGATCCGAAGAGGTAGGGATTCTGGGCAGCATAGCACAAAAGGGACGCCAGCAATGGCGCCCCTTTTGTCAGCCCCTCCTCCGATGACTATTCGCCGGGTCTGGCCATGAACTGATCATGCACCCACCGGTACGTCTGCTCCATCCCGTCCCGAAGTTTGATGGATGGTTCCCAGCCAAGTTCGTGTCGCAGGCGAGTGGTGTCGCAATTCCGGCCGTTGACGCCTGTTGGTGCGGCGTGGTTGTACCGATGCGTTACGGTGATGCCTGCAATGTCGGCGACGAGATCCACGAGTTGGTCGATCGTCACGAGTTCACTGGACCCAAGATTGATTGGATCCACGATGTCGCTCGCCGCGATGGCCCTGGTGCCCTTCACGCAGTCATCGATGTACATGAACGAACGGGTCTGACGGCCGTCACCCCAGATCTCGATCTCGTGGCGGCCGCTTACCCTGGCCGCCGCGATCTTTCGGCAGATCGCAGCGGGTGCCTTCTCTCGCCCGCCTCTCCAGACCCCATGCGGCCCATACACGTTGTGATAGCGGGCGACTCGGGTAGGCAGGCCGAAGTCCTCGCGAAAGTGACGGCACATGCGTTCGCCGAACAGCTTTTCCCACCCGTATCCGTCCTCGGGCATCGCTGGATAGGCATCTTCCTCTCTGAGCGCCGGCAGGTGCGACGATGACTGCGCGTCCACATTGTAGACGCAT
>JBBSVF010000480.1:0-1551 GCA_038233745.1 Gemmatimonadales bacterium | reverse complement strand
CACGGTGCGCAGCGCAGCCCGCACGGCATCGTTGCTGATCTGGTAGCCGAGCACGCCGAACATCATCAGTGCCGCGTCAAACGTCGCGCCGGGAAGGCGGAGTGACGTCACGTCGCCCTCCACATAGGTGGGCATCGGAACGGTCTCATCCAGCCCCTGCTCGCTCTTCACCCGCGCAATCCGCAGCATGTCGGCGGAGCGGTCGACGCCGGTGACGGCGTGGCCGGCACGCGCGAGACGGATGGAATGCTGTCCCGTACCGCACCCGAGATCCAGGATGCTCCCGCGCCGCATGCCATGCTCGGCGAACAGGCCCTCGAGCATGGCGACTTCGGCGTCGTAATCCTTGTCGCGGTAGAGCAGATCGTACTGCGCGGCGTATTCGCCGCCGAACACCTGGGTCACCGGAGCACCTCGTCAACCGCGTCGCACACCCGCTCGAGCTGGATCTCGGTGAGTGCAACGCCCGAGGGAAGATACAATCCGCGGCGCGAGAGTCGCTCAGTCACCGCATGGCGGTCGTTCGCAAACAGGCCGATATCTCGCAGCGCTGGCTGCTCGTGCATGCCGAGAAAGAAGGGACGCGTTTCCACACCACGAAGCTGCAGGCGCTCGGCGAGGTGCTCCGCGTCGAACAGCACATGATCGCGCAGCACGATGCCGAACATCCAGTACGACGGACGCGCCCACTCGCGAATTTGCTGGATCTCCAGTGCAGGGTGGTTTGCGAACCGCTCGGTGTATGCCGCGCCCATCCACCGCTTGCGCACCAGCAGCTCGGGCAGCCGCCCGATCTGGGAGAGCCCCAACGCCGCCTGCATGTTGGTGAAGCGGTACTGATGCCCCAGCGCCAGGTGACGAAAACGCCGCGCGGGATCGAAGGCCAGGTTCCGCTGGGAGCGCAGCCGTTCTGCCAGCGCATCGTCGTCGGTGACGATCATCCCACCTTCGCCGGTGGTGATCAGCTTGTTCGCGTAGAAGCTGAACGCGCTCGATACTCCGAATGCGCCACAGGGGCGCCACGTGCCGCCCTGCAGATACTCCGCGCCATGCGCCTCGGCGGCATCCTCCACCACCGCCAGCCCATGCTCAGCCGCGAGCGCGAGCAGTGGTGTCATGTCGCACGGGTGTCCGTACACATGCACGGGCATGATCGCGCGGGTGCGCGGCGTGATCGCCCTGCGAACCGCGTCGGGCGTCATGCACCAGGTGCCCGGATCGCAGTCCACCAGCACTGGCGTCGCTCCGGCGCGTACCACCGCCAGCGCGCACGAGATGATCGTGAAGGCGGGAATGATCACTTCGTCGCCCGGCTTCAGAGCCAGCGCCTCCACCGCGAGCTCCAGCGCGGTGGTGCCACTGGACACCGCCACACCATGCTCGCGCTCGCAGTGATCGGCCCACGTGCGCTCGAAGGCCTCCAGCGCCGGGCCCGCCGAGGAGATCCAGCCACTGCGCATCGCGTCGATCATCGCGCCCACATCGGTGTCCACCAACCGCGGCTCACCCACGGGAATGTGCACGACGCCCGGGCTCAGAAGGTCACCTTTT
>JBBSVF010000479.1:0-1592 GCA_038233745.1 Gemmatimonadales bacterium | reverse complement strand
GGCAAAGTGATAGTCCGCCAGAAGCTACAAGCGCTGACGAATCGCGGCTCTGCCATGCATCTTGGGTTCATGAAGACTCTCCTCATGTGCGTGCTCGCCAGCGCTACAGCTGTCACTCTCGCAGCACCGCTTCGCGCGCAGTCTCGCGCCCGGGCGCGCGACCTCGGCGTCGCCCCCGGAATCTTCACTCCCGGTGCGAACAACGCCATCACCGACGTCGCCGGCGTGAAGGTCGGCCATGCGACGATCGTCAGCGGCGACTCCATCCACACGGGCGTCACCGCCATCCTGCCACATGGCGGCAACCTGTTCCTGGATCGCGTGCCCGCCGCAGTGCACATCGGGAATGCCTTCGGCAAGCTCGTTGGATCCGCACAGGTGAAGGAGCTGGGCGAGCTCGAGACGCCAATTCTGCTCACGTGCACCCTCTGTGTGTGGCGCGCAGCCGATGCACTGATGGCCGAGCTGCTCCAGCAGCCCGGGATGGAGCGGGTTCGTTCGATCAATCCCGTTGTCGGCGAGACGAATGATGCGGGTCTCAATCTCATCCGCCTTCGTCCGATCACGGCGGAGGCAGTGCACACGGCGTTGTCGACGGCGGCCGATGGTCCCGTGGCCGAAGGCAGCGTCGGCGCAGGGGCAGGGACGATCGCCTTCGAGTGGAAGGGTGGCATCGGAACCTCATCACGCGTGCTACCGCGCACCCTGGGCGGGTACACCGTCGGCGTCCTCGTGCAGAGCAACTTCGGCGGCGTACTTCAGGTTCTTGGCGCACCGGTTGGCCGCGAACTGGGAAAGTATGCGTTCAAGGACGCGCTGGATCGTGAACGCGGCGATGGCTCCGTGATGATCGTTGTTGCCACCGACGCACCGATATCGGATCGCAATCTCCAGCGTCTTGCCGCGCGGGCGATCATGGGACTCGCGCGCACCGGGTCGAGTGCCTCCAATGGCTCAGGCGACTTCGTGATCGCCTTCTCCACTGCGCAGAGTGTGCGCCGAATCGCACCGAACATGTTGGAGTCCGGGAACGCGACGCGCATTCTCTCCACATCCGAACTACGGAACGACGACATGTCCGCGCTGTTCGAGGGAGTGGTGGAGGCAACTGAGGAAGCCATCTACAACTCGCTGTTCATGGCCACGAGCGTGACGCAACGTGGCCGAACCGTCGACGCGATTCCCCTCGATCGCGTGCGCGACATCCTGGCGAAGTACAAGGTGAGCGCGCGGTGACCCTTCCCGAGGTAGTGCAACACATGCAACGAGCGATTGTACTCATCCTGTTCGCTGCCTCAGGCGCTCAGGCCCAGAGCGTGGACTGGCCTGTCTACGGCGGCGGGAACGATCACGGTCACTTCACGACGCTGTCACAGATTTCGCCAGCGAATGTGAAGCGGCTGAAGGTTGCGTGGACGTACGATACGCACGATGCCTTCGCCGGCTCCGAGATGCAGTCCAATCCGGTGGTGGTGGATGGAGTGCTCTACGCGACCACGCCCAAATTGCAGGTCTTCGCGCTGAATGCCACGACCGGCAGGGAACTCTGGAAGTTCGACCCGAACAACGGCAATCCCCCGACCTCACGATTC
>JBBSVF010000478.1:0-1616 GCA_038233745.1 Gemmatimonadales bacterium | reverse complement strand
TGCTCCGACCGGGGGACCCATCGTCTCGTCAACCTTGGCCTCTACTGTGACGAGGAGCGGCCCTGTCCCCACTGTGCCGATCAGAACCATGTCATGGTTTCGTCCTTCGCCCCGGATGGGCAAAGGTGTGACTTGCTCCGGCCAGCCCTGAAGAAGCACCGCATCCCGTGTTTGCGGATGGCTATTCAGCAGGGCGGTAACTTCCACCGGAATGACGGGCGAGGGCGAGGTGAACCATGCCCGTGCGAGCTCCATGGCACTGCGACTGGACCGCCATTGGCTGTTCTTCTTCGGGCGGGTCCATCCGCGCCAGTCGACTATCGGAGTACCATCGCGATCGTAGATGTCCATATCCTTCGATGAGAGATATCAGAAAGCCTCGTAACGTACATCGTTACTCGAGTTGAAGCAGCCTGGGCCTAACCCGATTAGATGGACGCGTGAGTGTTTGAACCTACGCGGCCTCTCGCAACTGCGCTTCGTTCGGCGGGACTGACATATCCCAGCGTCGAATGCCGCCTATGCCGGTTGTACCACGTCTCGATGTAGCGGAAGATCGCCCGACGCGCCGCCTCCCGGGTGGCCCAGTCGTTCATCATGATCAGCTCGAACTCCAGCGTCGCGAAGAAGCGCTCCGCCACCGCATTGTCGTAACAGTTGCCCGTCCGGCTCATGCTGGCCACCATTCCGTGCGCCGCGAGCTCGGCGCGATACGCTCCCGCTGCGTATTGACTGCCGCGATCCGAATGGTGAATCAATCCCGCGCTGGGACGCCGGCTCTCCCGCGCCATGCGGAGAGCCCGCAGCGCGAGGCGACCTCCATCGTGTCGTGCATCGCCCAGCCGACGCACCGTCGCGACGCCAAATCCAGCACGGTCGCCAGATACAGGAAGCCTTCGCGGGTCGGGACATACGTCATGTCCGCGACCCACACGCGATTCACCGCGACCCCGTGCACATCGAACTGCCGCGCCAAGAGATTCGGCGCGATGGGATCGGCATGCTGTGCGTTCGTCGTCGAGACCCGGCGCGCGGCGCGTCGGCGGGCGATGAGTCCATCCTCGCGCATGAGACGCGCGACCCGTTTCGTACTGACGGGCAGCCCCGCGGCCCGCAGCTCCTGCTGCACGCGCGGCGCGCCGTACGTGTCACCACTCTCGGAATACGCGATCCGCACGTGCGCCATCAGCACCTCATCAATGACCGCGTGCCAGCTCGCCGGACGCTTCAGCGAGGCGTAGTAGCCCGAGTCCGAGACCTCCAGCACCCGACACATGAGTCGCACCTGGACCTCGTCCCGATGACGAGTGATCACGGCGTACCTCAACGCGACTCCTTCGCGAAGTACACCGCCACTTTTTTTGCGAACGCCTGCTCCTGCCGCAGCACGGCATTCTCGCGACGCAGCCGACGCACCTCCTGCTCGACGGACTCGCCAAGGATCGTCCCACCGGCACCGCGCTCGCCCTGCACCGCCTTGACCCACGCCTGCAACTGGTCAGGGCGCACATCCAGTTCTCGACTGATCTGGGTCAGCGTCGCCCCCGCGACACGCCGATCCGCGATCATCTGGACGGCCTCGGCTTTGAACTCCGCGCTGAACGCGCGTCGCTCAC
>JBBSVF010000477.1:0-1637 GCA_038233745.1 Gemmatimonadales bacterium | reverse complement strand
TGCAGTCCGCGCAGGACGAGATGCGCCGCAGCGTGGCCGCCGCCGTGCGCGAGCGCGGGGGCTACGGGGTGAGCGACGCCATACTTCCGCGCGCCGAGGAGAGCACATCATGAGCCAGCGAACCTACGATATTTCCCTCCCCATCCGCACCGGGGGACTCATCTATCCCGGGAATCCCGGCATCAACATCATGGCGCAGCAGGCCATCTCGCAGGGTGCGGGCGCGAATGTCTCCCGCGTGGACTTCGGGTCGCACACGGGCACACACGTCGACGCGCCGAAGCACTTCTTCGATAATGGCGCGGGCGTCGACACACTGCCGCTGGACCTCCTCATGGGGCCGGCGCGACTCCTCCACTTCGACGACTCAGTGCTCAGTATTGGTCGCGAGCAACTCGATGCTCACGACCTGCGCGGAGTGACGCGAGTGTTGCTCCGCACCCGCAACTCCACCTGGCTGGCCAGTGGCAGCACGGAGTTCCATCCGGATTACACATACGTGACGCCCGATGGCGCCGAACGCCTCGTGGAGCTGGGAGTCCAACTGGTGGGCGTCGACTATCTGAGCGTCGAACAGTTCCACAGCGGGCACCATCGCACGCACCGGACGTTATTGGGGGCCGGCGTGATCATCGTGGAGGGGTTGATGCTGGCCGAGCCGGAGGCGGGGGACTACGACCTCGTGTGTCTGCCCCTGCGGATCGAAGGGCTGGACGGGGCTCCGGCACGCGCAGTGCTGATCGGCTGAGCGCCGCCGTCAGAGCGGAAGATCGTTTCACCGGGCGCCGCATGGCGTTCGTCACCTGGACAACACAGGACACGACAGATGCAGCTCGCGATGATCGGACTCGGCAAGATGGGCGGCAACATGACCGAGCGGCTGATGCGGAATGGACATTCGGTGGTGGCATTCGATCGCGATGCGTCGGTCGTGCAGAAGTACCAGGGACTCGGCGCCGCCCCAGCCGCGGACCTGGCGGGGGTGGTGAAGCAGCTCACTGGCCCGCGCATTGTCTGGATCATGGTGCCAGCCGGCAAGCCGACGGACGAGACCATCGACCAGCTTCTGACGCTGCTTTCGAGTGGCGACGTGGTGATCGACGGAGGCAACTCCAACTATCACGACTCTCTCGCACGTGCCGCGCGACTCAAGGAGAAGGGCATTCACTTCATGGACGCGGGCACGAGTGGCGGTATCTGGGGGCTGGCCAACGGATACTGCCTGATGGTGGGAGGCGATGATGAACCCATCCGACTGTGCGAGCCGATCTTCCTGGCCCTCGCGCAGGAGGGCGGGTATGCGCATGTGGGGCCACCGGGATCAGGGCACTACGTGAAGATGGTACACAACGGTATCGAATACGGATTGTTGCAAGCGCTGGCCGAAGGTTACGAAATCCTTCACGCTTCAAAGAAATTCCCGGGGCTGGATCTGCATCAGATCGCCGAGCTGTGGCAGCATGGTTCGGTGGTGCGCTCGTGGCTGAACGAACTGGCGGTGGACGCGTTTTCCAAGGACGCCAACCTCGACGCGCTGAAGGGGTTCGTCGCCGATTCCGGCGAAGGACGCTGGACGGTACAGGAGGCGATCGATCAGGACGTGCCGGCGCCGGTGATCACCCTCGCCCTGCTCATGC
>JBBSVF010000476.1:0-1650 GCA_038233745.1 Gemmatimonadales bacterium | reverse complement strand
TGATTGAAATCACAACCGAGACACCGGTCGTCGAGCCTCCTCCGCTTTTCGATCGTTCAACAGTCGATCGAGTAGCATCTCTCGAAGCGGAAGTTTCCATACTTCGGGCCGTATTCGCTCGCATCGTCAGCCGTTATGACCGCGAAAAGGGATGTCGCCAGGATCCTCAGGCTGCCGTCATGTTGGCATGGGCGATGAAATCCGATGCGGATGAGGCTCTGGCGACGCCTTCCTCCACGTAGGCCGCGTTAACGTAAAAAAGCCGGATGGCATCAAGCCACCCGGCGCTACGCTACGCACGACCCGACGTAGCCAACCTACCCAACTAAATCACGCACAGTACTTATCAAACGCCCCCACCAGATCCTGCGTAATCTCCCCCGCCCCACGCCCTTCAATCTGATGCCGCTCGAGCATATACACCAACTTCCCATCCTTGAGCAGCCCAATCTGCGGTGAACTAGGCGCATACCCCGTGAAATACGACCGCGCCCTCGCCACCGCCTCCACATCCTGTCCCGCAAACACCGTCGTCAACGCATCCGGCACCGTCTCGTTCTTCAACGCCGCCGCTACCGCCGGCCGCGCATTCCGCGCCGCACAACCACACACGCTGTTCACCACCACCAACGTGGTCCCGGACGAATCCTTCAACCGCGAATCCACCTCCTCCGCAGTCCGCATCTCATCCACCCCAAGCTGCGTCAACTCCTGCCGCATGGGTGCTACAAAGCGCTCGTCATACATGGGTACTGCTCCCGAAGTGAAAAGAAGGTGTTCTCTAACGAAGCCTACTCGCGCACCAGCGCCAGAATCGCCGCCTGCGGCACCACGAGATACTTCTCGGTCTCGAACGTGATCTCCACCGCCGCCTTCCTGAAAAACAGCGCATAGTCCCCGCGCCGCGCCTGCATGGGCACGAACCGCGTATCACGCGCGGGCTCCCGCCACGGCTCATCACCCGCCGCGCTCTCCAGGCTGGGCATGGGCTGCCCGGGACCGGTCGCGACAATGGTGCCGCCCTGCACTGCCTGGCTGTCCACCGCGGTGCTGGGCAGGATGAGGCCGACATTGCTGCGCTCCTCGCCCTCCACGACCTGCACCAGCACACGGTCGCCCACGACGATGAGCTCCTTGTCGTTTCTGATCATGTGCTGAATCTATCCGATACGGCCACGGGAAGTGCCCAGCTCAGTGCACGAGATGGAACTGGGTCTGCCTCGCCAGCGCCCACCGCACCCGCCCGGCACTGTCGATCATCACGTCCTCCTCCTGCGCACTGCGCACGGTCTGCCCATCCCACTCGGGCACGGCACTGCTGGCCTGCAGCTCGATGGAGAACCACATGTTCGGGAGGACGCGTGCATCCCCACGCCCGGGCACCCCGTCCTGATAGTCCCACAACCCGATCAGCGGACCCGCCCCATGCCCATTCAGCCCGATGGGATGCGAATACACGGTCCCATCGATCCCCTCTGCACTCATCCGCTCCCGCGCACTCCGCAGCACCTGGTTGCCGGTGCGCCCAGGACGCAGCTCGGCCACCACGATGTCCTGCAACCGGTTGGAACGCGCCAGCGCCGCGCGGAGTCCGGCGGGGGGCTGGGTCTCGCCATCGCGCAGCACGTAACCCATGTGCTGGGTGTCGGT
>JBBSVF010000475.1:0-1653 GCA_038233745.1 Gemmatimonadales bacterium | reverse complement strand
TCGATCTCCGCCTGATACACAGTCTTGGACTGGCCCAGCATCGTGGCCGCATTGATCGTGGAGCGCCAGGTGGTGGTGAGCAGCTCGGCCGCGCGCAGGAACACCGCAGCGCGATCCTCCCACGCCCAGTTGGCCCAGTCCGGTGCGGCGCGGCGTGCGGCGTCGATCGCCTGCGTCACATGCGCGGGCGTGGCGCGGTGAAAGTCCGCCAGCACATGCTTGTGGTCGTGGGGCATCACGCTGGTGCTCGTGTCGCCCGTGCGGATCTCGCGACCGTCGATCACCATGGGAATGTCGATCCGCTCGTTCGCCATCTCGGTGAGCCGCGCCTTGATGGCGGCCTTCTCCGGCGAGCCCTTCGCGTAGCTCTTCACCGGTTCGTTCACCGGGGGTGGCACGTGCCGCGTGCCGGCGAAGCCTGTGAGCGGTGCGGAGGAGGGCGAGATGGCCTCGCGCGCCTGCTGGGACTGGGCGGCGGCGCGTGCGGTGGGACGGCGGGTGGACCGGGCAGCGGACATGTGGCTCGCGGGCTGGGGTGTCGGGTGTCTCACTGCAAGATAACGCGCTCCGCTGCGCTTCTCCCACGCGGTGGGGGGCTGTACTCTCCGTCATGCTCGTTCGCACATCACTCCGCACCGTGATCGCCCTGTGCATCCCCGCGCTGCTGGCGGCCTGTACAGGGTCCGGCGTGCAACTCAGCGCCGCGCGCGCGGAGGCGGCAGGTGCGGGGGCCATTCTGATCGACGCAACAGGCGCCGCGCATCCTGATAGTCTGGCCCCGCGAGCAGCGCAACTGGTGATTCCGGGGGTGAACGCATGCCCCGGATCGATGGCGCTGGCGCGGGCGGGGGCGGAACTGCATGCGGTATGGTGGCAGCCGCGCGCGGACAGCAGTGCCGCGCTGCTCTCCGCGCATTCGAGCGACGATGGCGTCACCTGGAGTGCGAGCGTCCCGGTGGACACCACCGATCGCGGCACCACGGGATGCCGGCGTCCTCCGGCCTCGCTGGCCGCTGACGACCGCACCGGCTACGTGCATGTGTCGTACGGCATGGTTGCGCCCGAGGGAGTGGGGCTGTTCTTCGCGCACTCCATGGACCGGGGACGCATGTTCCACTCGCCCGTGCCGATCGTGTACGGCGAGCGTGCGACGCGCACCGCGGTGGCCGCGGATGGCGATCATGTCGCCGTGGCGTTCGAGGATCCTACCTCGGGCACGCCCAGCATCGGCCTCGCGCTCTCGCGCACGATGGGGCACATTTTCGAGGAGCGCGTCTTTCCTGTGTCAGACGACAACGGCGCCGCGCTTCATCCTCTGGTGAGTGTGAGCGGTGATCGTGTGGCGGTGGGCTGGCGTGGCAATGGGCCCGCTGCCGGCGCGACGGTGCGCGTGCGAACCGGCCGACTTCCGTAGCGAGTATTCTCATGCGTGCACTGTTTGCCGATGACGATGCCATGGCCCGCACCCTCATGGCCGCCGTGATGGCGGACCTGGGGCACGAAGCCACCGGTGTGGCCGACGGCGAAGCGGCGTGGGAGGCCTTCCAGCGCGAGCCGGTGCCACTCGTGGTGCTCGACATCAACATGCCGCCGGGTGTCGATGGCCTGGAGGTGTGCCGCCGCATCCGCGCACACACCCAGGGGGCGGAGACC
>JBBSVF010000474.1:0-1657 GCA_038233745.1 Gemmatimonadales bacterium | reverse complement strand
GCCCGAGAGCGTGCGACCGCGGAAGGCGAAGCGCGCGTTGCGGAACGTGCCCGGCAGTTCGCCAGCGTAGCGGTCGAGCAGCTTGAGCGTCTGGTACTCGCGCAGGGTGCTCACCGGAGTGGCGGCGAGGATCGAGTCCAGTGCGCCGATGTAGTCCGGCTGCCGCACGATCACGTCCCTGGCGTCACGCAGTCCCGCGGCCCTGAGGTAAGCGCGCAGATCGTAGTGCGGAGACATCGCGACGAGCTGGTCGACTGTCATGCGATTGTACGTCGCATTGCGGTCGCGCAGACGCGCGCGGTCCCACTGCTTTCCTGCAAGCGCTGTCTCCAGCGCGATGATGCGATTCGCGGCACCGGCAGGATCGGGCTGCTTTGCCAGCGTCATCATCGTAGTGATGTACGTGCGATAGGCGTCGCGCACCGCGACGGACTTCGGATCGCTGCGCAAGTAGTAGTCGCGATCGGGCATGCCCAGCCCGCCCTGGCCCACCTGCAGGATGTTGACCGTGCTGGCCTTCTGATCCTGGCCCACCCCCACGCTGAGCGGCGATCCGACGCCGATGCGGGCAAAGCCCGCGTACATCACGGGGAGGTCGGCCATCGTTCTGGCCGACGCGATGGCGCGCAGCTCGCCGGCGAGCGGCGTGAGGCCCAGACGCTCGATACGAGCGGTGTCGAGATAGCTGGCGTAGAGGTCGCCCACCTTGCGTTCGTCGGTCCCCGCGCGGGCGCTCGAGGAGGCGGCGTCTTCCAGGATGGAGTGCAGTGCTGTGCGACTGCGCTCACTCAACTCATTGAACGCACCCCAGCTCGAGGCGTCGTTCGGAATGGCCGCCGACTTCAGCCATCCGCCATTCACGTAGCGGAAGAAGTCGTCCTGTGGGCGAACGGAATGATCGAAGTTCGTGGTGTCGATGCCGAGTCCGCGAGCGCCCTGCGCTGAGGCAGGAACCGCGGTGGCAAGGCCGAGCAGGGCGACGAGCGCTCCCGCGTTATGGCGCAGGCGAGATGACATACGCAACAGTGCTCCGGGGATCTGTGAGGAAGGGACCAGCCTTATCGATACTCTCCCGCAGACGCGGGGTTCCGGAGGTCGGCCGAAAAGAGATGCTTCGGGATCATCACATGGACGCCCATTGTGCCGTCCACGAGCTGAGTGATGCGCACGTCGCACGCGGTACTCACCAGCATGTACGCGTCCTCGCGAGTGAGATGCTTTACGTCCACCAGCAGGCTGATGGCCTCGCGCACCGCGGTCTTCGTGGCCACCATGAGACTGCTGTCGGTCCCCATCGCGATCCAGTGCGTGGGCGACTCGGCCCGCGGCCACAGGAGGTGCATGTCCTTGCGGACGATGAGCTGGAAGCGGCCGCGCAGCGCGGTCTCCAACGCGGTGATATCCACTTCGCCGTCGCCCTGCGCCGCATGTCCGTCGCCCACTTCCAGCAGCGCACCGCGCACGTGCACGGGAAGATACAGAATGGTTCCGGCCACGAGCTCGCGATTGTCGAGATTACCGCCATGCATCCCCGGTGGCGCGCTGTTGATGCGTCCGGCCGCCAGCGGGGGCGCCACGCCCATGCTGCCGAAGAAGGGCCGCAGGGGAATGAGGATGCCAAGCGAGTCGGAGAAATGCCCGAGCATGCGCTCGCGAT
>JBBSVF010000473.1:0-1657 GCA_038233745.1 Gemmatimonadales bacterium | reverse complement strand
GAACAGGGCACGTCCATCCGCCGATCCCAGCAGCGGGTCCACGGCGCGCTCGGGATGCGGCATCATGCCCAGCACGTTACCGGCGGCGTTCACGATGCCCGCGATATCGCGCATTGAGCCGTTCGGGTTGTACACCTCGAGCGCCTCGTCGTGGCGGGGCGCATACCGGAAGGCAATCCGGCCTTCTCCTTCCAGGCGATCGAGGGTCTCCTCGTCGGCACTGAACCGTCCGTCGCCATGAGCCACTGGCAACACGAGGAGTTGTCCGTCCTCGTAGCCTGCCGTAAAGTGCTGACCCGCGCCTTCGACCCGCAGCGTGATGGGCGCACACACGAACTTCAGCGAAGCATTGCGAAGGAGGGCTCCAGGAAGCAGGCCGGCCTCGCAGGCGATCTGGAAACCGTTGCAGATCGCGAGAACCGGCCCACCACGCTCCGCGTGCTTCACCACCGCTGCCATGATCGGGCTGAATCGAGCGATGGCACCCGGCCGGAGATAGTCGCCGTAACTGAAGCCGCCTGGGAGCACGACCACATCCGCGTCGTCCAGCGAGGGGTCCTTGTGCCAGAGGTACACAGCCTCCTCGCCCAGCGTCTCCACGATGGCGCGGTAGGCGTCGTAATCGCAGTTGGAGCCAGGAAAGGTGACGATGCCGAACTTCACAGCTCGGTCACCGTTGCGATCTCGAAATCCTCCGTCACGGGATTGGCCAGCAATCGTGCACACATCTCGGCAACTCGCCGGCGCACGGACTCCGGGTCGGGCTCGGTCAGCTCCAGCACCAGATGACGTCCCACGTGCACTGCGCCAACGCCATCGAACCCCAGGGTGTGAAGCGCCTCTGTAACGGCCTTGCCCTGTGGATCGAGCAACCCCTTGCGTGGGACCACGTGAACCGCGACGCGAAACTGGCTCATTCCTGCCCCTCGGTGCGGTACGGCGACGCCGTTTCCGTGCGTGGCGGAACCGAAGGAGCGGGGAGGGAAGGGCCTTCCTCACTCGACACTCCGGACTCCGTGGAGGGAGGGGATTCGCCAGCATCGCTCTCACCACCGTCATCGCCTGCCTCGCCCTCACTCGCGCCTGCCGGCCTGCGCTCACCGCGCCGGCGGCGACGCTTGCGCTTGCGCGCGGGCGCGCCATCCGCCGCGGGCAATTCGTTATTGGCTCCACCAGGGAGATCGCCCACGAGCGACAGGGTATCGTCGTCCGGATCGGTTGTGCCGACGGTCTCGTCGGACGGCGCGATCACCGCCACGGGTGCCGCCTGCGCCCGCTCGATGCGCGCCCGATCGCGCTCGGCCCGCTTCTCCCGCTTTTCGCGACGCTCGGCCTTCTCCTCTTCCGTGCGGACCGGGCGCGCGGGTGCGTCGCTCTTCTCCGCGCGCGGCGGACGCTCGGTGCGACTGCCGGTGCGCGACCCGCGTTCGCGCGGGGGACGCGCTTCACGATCCTCACGAGGCGGCCGCAAATCCCGGTGCCCCTGGCGGGCCCCATGCACGAGCGAATCGCCGAGTGGAATGGGGATGTACTCTTCGTCCTCTTCGTCGTCCTCGCCCTCCGAGAGGTCGTACGGCAGCGTGGGCTGCTGGCGCTCGAACAGCCGGAAGAAGAGCGTGCGCACCAGACCCCAGGCAACGTAGATGATCGCCATGGG
>JBBSVF010000472.1:0-1666 GCA_038233745.1 Gemmatimonadales bacterium | reverse complement strand
GATCAGCGACTACGCGAACATCTACAGCCACACGCACAGCATCGTCGAGCAGCGCGACGTGACGAACGCGTTGACGGTGCTCGAGAACGGTGTGCGTGTGACGTACCACGCGACCGTGCTGGCCGGCGTGCACGTGGGCGAGCAGGGAATGGTGGGCGCGAGCGCGGTGGCGACAAAGGACGTGCGCCCGTACCACGTGTACGTGGGCATCCCGGCCAAGTCGGTGCGTGTGAAGCCGAATGCGCCCGAGCCGGCGATGATCCTGCGGACGTCGGAGCACCGCGTTCCGCGCTGATCGGGTCCGCGAGCGCGGGCGGAGCGCCGTGAGCCGCTCGGGCCAGTGCGCGGGAGGGTGAGGGCGAGAAGTCAGCGAATGCGCAGCACGTCCTCCGCGGTGCCGCCGTCGCCCGTGCGGTAGAGATGGAAGATCTCGCGCAGCGCCGCCCGCTCGCGCGGCCAGAAGAAGCGGGCAAGCGCCGCGTCGCCAGACAGCCACTCGTGCCTGACGTGCTCGGCACCGAGCGCGACTGGATCGCGGTGCTTCACGAAGGCCGCGAAGACGACCGCGAGCTCCACCGTGTGTGAGCGGTGAAGGTAGAACGGCTGCACGGTCACATTGTACAGCCGATGCACGACCAGCCCGGTCTCCTCCGCGACTTCGCGAATCGCTGCGTCCTCGGGCTCCTCGCCGGCCTCGATGTGGCCGTGGACTGTCTCCCACGTGCCCGGACAGCGCGTGTCCGGCGCGCGCTGCAGCACGAGCACCCGCCAACCAGGCGGTGCGGGATCCACGAGATATACGTCCACCGTGCCCACATTCAGCTGCGCCATCACGAGGTCGCGCCCTCCGGGTAAGGGGCGCTTGCAGGGGTCGTCAGGCCACACGCCGCCTCCACCGCAGGAGTGCCAGTGCAGTCGCGAGGACCAACCGGCCGTGCATTCCCAACGGAAGCACCAGGTCCGCCTGCTGCAGCAGCGCAGTCACATGGTCGCTGGTATCCGCGTCGTCCGCCAGGCCGATGCGCAGGACTCCAGCGGATGCAGCTCCATCCAGCGCGCTGCCCGACGCCGTCCCGAGCGGCACGAAGAGGACGTCCGGACGGAGCGCGTCGAGCGCCGGTGCGCTGAGATCCGCCGTCGCGGCGAGAATCTCGACCTGCGAGCCCAGGCGCGACGCGGCGGCGCGAATCTCCTGCAGTTGCGCATCGAGCCGCTGACTCGCGCCGATGGCGGTGATCGACGCGATCCGCACCGTCGGGGCGATGGTCGTCGCCGAACCCATCGACGAGGCGATGGCTGACGGTACCGCCGATGACGCCGCCGCGGGCTCCATGACGGCGCGCACCGGCTCGGCAGCGACCCGCCGCAGCTCGTCCATCGTGGTCGCGCCCCGGCGTACGAGCGCGGTCCCCGAGCTCCAGAGCGACTCGCAGCCGTTCAGGCGCGCCGCCTCGGTGAGCGACTCGCCCGACGCACCCGCGGCGACGCGACGCTCGAACTCCCCATCGCAGATGAGGATCTCCGCGATCGCCACTCGGCCGCGATACCCCGCCATGTCGCAGGCCGCACAGCCATGGGACGCGCATTCGGCGCACATTCGCCGCACGAGCCGCTGAGCCACGACCCCCTTCACCGCCGTCGCGATCTGATAGCCGGGCACGCCGAT
>JBBSVF010000471.1:0-1677 GCA_038233745.1 Gemmatimonadales bacterium | reverse complement strand
ATGCCCAGGCCGTCGCACAGATGATCCTCCGCGGCCACCGCGGCCAGACAGTCCTCGTCGCCGGCCACAGCAACACAGTACCCGACATCGTCGCCGCACTTGGCGCCCCTCGTCCCGCACCCATCTGCGACGCCGGGTACGACAACATCTATGTGGTGACGATCCCACCGGACGGACCGGCCACTGTTGTGCACGCCACCTACGGCGCACCGGCGCCCTGCCCGGCGGCGCGGACATCGAACACCGCGACACAGGCCTCTGCAAGCTCGGCACGCCAGTCCCCGATCGAGATGCCGGACACCTCCGCCAGGCGTGAACTGTCCAGCACCGACCACGCAGGCCGCGTGGCCACCATGGGATACTCCGCCGAGCTGATGGGCGTGACCGCCGCCAACCCTTGAACACCACGCGCTGTCAGCTCATCGACAATGGCCCGGGCGAAGCCGTACCAGGTGGTGGATCCGGCAGCCGACAGATGGTAGATGCCGTTGGGCACCTCCCCGCCGCGCGCGGTGTCACCGCCCATCCGTCCCGCCACCAGCTGCGCGGTAGCCCGCGCAATGGACCGCGACCAGGTCGGCGCACCCTGCTGATCGTCCACGATCCGCAGTTCCGGCCGCTCCCGCGCTGCCCTCACGATGCTCAGCAGGAAATTCCGGCCATGGCCGCCGTACACCCACGAGGTGCGTAGCACGAGCCACTCGCCCGCCGACTCGGCCACCGCCCGCTCCCCGGCCAGCTTCGTCCGCCCATACACACTGAGCGGACCGGCGCCATCGGTCTCCATGTACGGCGTACGGAACGATCCGTCAAATACGTAATCTGTGGAATAATGCACCATCAAAGCGCCATATGCGCGACAGGCACGCAATATCTCAGCAACAACTCCAGCATTGAGTCGTTCGCACAGAACGACATCGGTCTCAGCGGCATCAACTGCCGTATAGCCTGCGGCGTTCACCACAGCGCGCGGCTGCACCTTTTCCACGAACGAGGCTGCAGCTCCCGGAACCTCGAGATCCACCTCGCCGCGCGAGGGAGCAATCACGTCGCCAATCGCCTGCAGCTCGACGCGCAACTCACTCCCGATCTGCCCACTGCCGCCGAACAGGAGAATGCGCGGACGACTCGCGGTCATCGGGAGGGCAGGAGGTCTGCCGGAAGATCAGCCAGGCGCGGGGCGAGGCGATCCTTCTCGGATACTGTCACGTCGGCAATCGGCCAGTCGACGCCGATGTCCGGATCGTTCCACGCGATCGCGCGGTCGGCTTCGGGCGCATACTCCGCCGTGCACTTGTACGCCACGAGCGCATCGGCGGAGAGCACGACAAATCCGTGAGCAAACCCGGGCGGCACCCAGAGCTGCCGGTGATTCTCTCCCGAGAGACGTTCGCCCACCCACTGACCACGAGTGGGTGAGCCGGTGCGGATGTCCACCGCCACATCAAAGATCTCGCCCACCAGCGCCGAAACCAGCTTGCCTTGCGAATGTGGGTGCTGGAAGTGAAGTCCGCGAAGCACACCGCGCTCTGATCGGGAGAGATTGTCCTGCACGAATGCGTGGCCAATCCCGTGCGCCGCGTACCGTGACGAGCGATGGAGCTCCAGAAAGAATCCGCGTGCGTCGCCGTGGGCCTGCGGCTCCACCAGCAGCACGTCAGGAATTCGCAGCGGGGT
>JBBSVF010000470.1:0-1694 GCA_038233745.1 Gemmatimonadales bacterium | reverse complement strand
TGCGGCGCCATCATCGCGCGGAGGTCTGCCAGCGCCCGCGACCGGATCTGCGAGACGCGGGACTCGCTCACGCCGATCACCTCGGCGATCTCCCGTGCATTGAGCTCCTCGAAATAATAGAGCGAGAGCACAGTACGCTGCTGCGCCTTGAGCATCAGGATGGACTCGCGCAGTTGCTCGACCGTCTCCTCCTGTTGCATCCGCACATCCGGCGTCGCGCCCGGATCGGAGAGGACGTCGATCGGCGACTGGGCGTCCGCGTCGCCCGTGTCGATCGACACATGTGTGGTGCGCTCGATGTCAGTCTCCCAGCGCCACAGGGTCTCGGTGTCGATTCCCGCGCGCTCGGCCAGTTCGCGGGCGGACGGCGCGCGGTCGTGGGCTGACATGAACGCTTCGCGGGCCTGGGCCAGCTCGCGTGTCTTCCGACGGACCGAACGCGGCACGTGGTCCAGCCGGCGGAGCTCGTCGAGAATAGCGCCACGGATGCGGGGAACCGCATATGTGCTGAAGGCCAGTCCGCGGCTGGCGTCAAAGCTCTCGAGCGCCGCCATGAGACCCAGCGTGCCGATATTCACCATCTCGTCGGCATCGGCCTGAGCGCTCAGCGATCGGCTTAGCTGCTTGGCCACGAAGTGCACCAGGCTCAAATGCTCGTGCAGGAGCGCATCCCGGGCAGCAGTGTCACCGGCGGCGCAGGCGGTCCAGAGCGAGGTGGTGTCCATGGCGAGGTCTCGACGTCGAGAGTAAGCTCGCCCCCGACCGGGGCTTGCTTCACCTCACTAAGGCAGGGCTGGGGCCGCGGAGCCGGATGTCGTTCCCTTTAATTCAGGATATCACAAGTGATTGACTCACATGGACTTACACTCGCCAGATTTTTCAGATCGGCCGCAAACGAGCGTCCCGCCAGCCCGGAAGTTTCTTCCGCGCGGCAGTTTTCGCCGGCAATAACTGCAAAAATGTCCCGGTCGCCGTCAGGAAATCGGCTTGCTGTTGAGCTTGCTCCTCAGCGTTCGGACGCTCATGCCCAGAAGTACCGCGGCCTGCGTGCGGTTTCCTCCGGTCACCTTCAGCGCGCGCGTGATGAGCGCCTGTTCCGCCTGCTCGACATCCAGTGAGTGCAGCACCACCGCGTCCTCGGGAATTGCGTCAGGCTGGCGGGGGCCGCCGAGGGTTGCGTCGCCACTGGCGTCGCGGACGCGCGTGCGGATCACGTCGAAGGCACGGGCGGGCAGCATCGCTTCACCCGAGAGAATCACGGCCCGCTCCACGGTGTGTTGCAGCTCGCGCACATTGCCAGGCCAGGAATACTCCGTGAGCAGGGTGAGCGCGTCGGGGGCAATCCCCAGTACTTCTTTCCCCATCTCGGCCGCCGTGCGCTGCGCAAATCGGCGGGCCAGGAGCGGGATGTCGTCCCGGCGTTCGCGAAGGGGAGGGATCTGTACGGGGAGCACGCTCAGGCGGTAGAACAGATCCTGGCGGAACTGGCCTGCGGCTGCGTACGCGGCGAGGTCGCGATTCGTGGTGGCGATGATGCGGACATCCACCGAGATGGAGTGCGTACCACCCACACGCTCGAACTCCTGTTCCTGCAGCACGCGCAGGAGCTTCGCCTGCAAGTCGAGCCGCATCTCGCTCACCTCGTCCAGCAGGAGGGTGCCGTGATGCGCGCGCTCGAAGGCCCCCTCCACTCG
>JBBSVF010000469.1:0-1696 GCA_038233745.1 Gemmatimonadales bacterium | reverse complement strand
TCCAGCAGCCAGCGAGAGCACGAGTGTGAGTGCGAGATCGCCCTCGAAGAGCAGTCCGGCGAGCACCATCAGCACCCCTGCGCCGATCATCACGTCGCGCGCCAATTGCTGAGTGCGGGTCCACACGCGGGGGCTCGCGGCAGTCCACGGCGTGTACACGCCCATCCACCCGCCCGGCGTCATGCGACCCACGCGCCAGCCGATCGCCACGAACAATGATCCCATGGCGCACGCGGCTATTCGGAGCAGCACCGCGTCGCTCAGGGTCACCGCGCGAGTCGCCCGAGCAACTCCATCATCTGCACGTCGTACGGATCGGGCGCATCGTCATCCTCGGCGATATCCACCACCAGTTGCGGCGTCTCGAGGATGAGTGGCACCTCCTGGGTGCGTGCGTCATGCAGCAGCCAGCCGAAGGGTTCCGCGCCGATCTCCCCATCGCCGATGAGCATGTGGCGATCCTTGTTGCTGCCCATCTCGCCCATGCTGTCGTTCAGGTGGAAGAAGCCCGGCGGCTCGCCGGTGGCCTTCTCGAAGTCGTCGAGGATCGCGGACGGCGAGTCCGGGCCCGCGCGCAGGTCGAATCCACTGGCGAAGAGATGGCAGGTGTCCAGCCCGTAGCCTGTGCGTTTGCGCAGCGACTTCGGCACATGCCGAAGGATGTCTCCCACCTCCGCGGGAGTGCGACCCATGGTGCGTCCCGCGCCCGCGGTGTTCTCCACGAGCAGGCGCGTGTCGCCCTCGACAGTCTCGAGCGCGTGCACGATGGCGCGCGCGATCCGCTCTGCGGCGGCATCGCGATCGTCGTCCGTGGCGGCGCCCGGGTGAAAGCACACTGCGCCCACGCCGAGTGTCGTGGAGCGCTCGAGTTCCTTCGTGAGGCCGTCACGGGCGCGCAGCCATTTCGCGTCGTCCGGCGTTGCGGTGTTCAGCACATAGGCCGCGTGCACCACCACATGCTCCGGTGCAATGCGCGTGGTGGCGAGCGTCTCGTGGAACCTCACCACCCGCTCCGGTTTGATACTGATACGGTCGTTGTAGAACTTCGGGATGGCTGTGAAGATCTGCAGCGCCGTCATCCCAGCATTGCCCGCTCGGCGCGCCGCCATGTGAATGCCGCCGGTGTCGATGGTGTGGGCCCCGAAGTAATGCGCCATGATCGTGTGCTGTGTGAAAGAGGGCTACTCGGTGCGACGGCCGGTGGAGAGATCGATCATCCGCGCGCCGGCGAGATATTCCACCGACTGCGGATTCTTGAGCTGCGCTAGGCGGCGCACCACCTCGGAGATACGGGCGGCCTGCTCGCGAATCACGTTGAGCTGGTGCGTCTGCTCCTCGGTGAGCCCGCCGTCCATCAGCATCAGCTCCGCGTGGCCCAGCAGCGCGGAGAGTGGATTGTTGATCTCGTGCTCCACGGCGATGGTCGTTTCGCCGATGCCCGCGATCCAGCGCGCGCGCGCGAGTTCTGCCACCGCGTCGCGGCGCTGCCGGTCCTGCCCCATGCGCTGCCGCGCGATTTCCAGCCGCGCGCGCAGGTTCTCGGGCGACGCAGGCTTGGTCAGGTAGTCGTCGGCACCGGCCTTCAGCACGTCCGCGAGATCCTCGCGTCCATCGCGCGCCGTGACGATGAGGACGAAGGTCTCCGCCCCCTGGGTGTGCGCGCGGATGCGGCGGCACACCTCCAGGCCATCGACCC
>JBBSVF010000468.1:0-1750 GCA_038233745.1 Gemmatimonadales bacterium | reverse complement strand
GATCATTGCCTCCGGCCGTAAGAGTGAACAGCGTGGGGACGTCGGCGTCATCCACCTGGCTGAGCTGCTCACCGAACACCTCACCGATGCTCGCGGAATCGCCAGCGAGATTGCGGAGCGCGATTCCCGGATACCACGATACGAGGTCCTGGCCCTGCTCCTCGGGATACCGCGCGTCGTCATTCTGGAACAGGAGCGACGCCGGCCCGAGCGGCGCCACATTCCCCGCGGCCGGCTCCCGCTCGAGCGCCACGGCAACGTCGGTCTCGCCCACATCCAGTGCGGCGAAGAGATCCATCGAGAGTGAGTCACCGAGGGCGATGTACTCGCCGTAGGAATGCATGCTGCTCACTCTGCCCCCAGCGCGAGACCCCGCGTGGCGAGAATGCGCGCGACGGTCTCGCCGATCTTGTTGTTCGGTGTGCTGGCACCAGCCGTCACGCCAATCCGCACCGGTCCCTCCTCGGGAATCCAGTGCTCGCGTGTCTCCTCCACATGCACCTTGCCCGCCACGCGATAGTGGATGCTGCCCTGATCGGGATCGATCCCCTCGGCATCCTCGATGTGGTACGACGGCACGCGCTCCGCGCACAGCGCCGCGAGCGAGATGGTGTTGCTGGAGTTGAACCCGCCGATCACCACCATCGCATTCAGCGGCTCCTCCAGCAAATCCATCACGGCGTCCTGACGCTCCTGCGTGGCGCTGCAGATCGTATCGAAGGTACGGAAGCTGGTGGCGCGCGCATCGGCCCCGCGTGCGCGGCCGATCGCATCACCTACTTCCTCACCGATCGCCAGCGACTCCTTGGCCAGCATCGTCGTCTGGTTCGCCACACCCACGCGCTGCAGGTGCACCGCGGGATCGAACCCGGGCGACGTCGCCGTCCCGAAGCGTGCCATGAGTTCGTCGGCGCGCTTCCGTCCCTCGATGTAGTCGCAGACTTCCTTCGCCTCTCCCATGTCGCGCACCACGAGGTACGCGCCACCGGCGTACTTCATCACCTGCGATGCGGTGGCGCGCGTCTCCTCGTGGTAATGCTTCCCATGAATGAGCGCCGTGTAGCCATCGCGCGCGTATGCGTCCACGCGCTTCCACACATTCAGCACCGAGCCGCAGGTGGTGTCCACCAGCACGCATCCGAGTGAGCGCAATGCTTCGAAGGCGGCGATCGTCACGCCGAAGGCGGGCAGGATCACCACGTCTTCCGGGCTGATCACACTGAAGTCGAAGCTGCCGTCGGCGCCGGGCTCAAGGATCTCGATGCCCATGCCGCGCAACTTCGCGTTCACATGCGGATTGTGGATGATCTCGCCCATCAGCAGCAGGCGTCGATCCGGGAACTTGCGGCGCGTCTGGTATGCATACTCCACCGCCCGCTCCACGCCGTAGCAGAACCCGAATTCCTTCGCCAGGCGGATGGTAACGTCGCCCACGGTGAGGGTGTAATCCAGTTCCTGCAACAGGTCCACAATGCGCCCGTTGTAGTCGGACGACAGTACCTCCTGCACATCCGCCTTGAGCCCGAAGCCCTTGCGGAAATACGTGGTGGAAACCGTGGAATCAGATGCGGCCATACCTGTAAATCTAGCGTATGGGGTGCCTACGGACATGGGCTGGCGAGCAGAAGTGGCGAGGTATTCCGTGAACGGCGCGTGACCGTACGGCGTTCCCTCCGTGCGCTGGCGTTGTCCTCCGCTCCGCTCTGGCGTTGTCATCCACGCGGCGTCAGGTTCCACCGCATGTCGCGCG
>JBBSVF010000467.1:0-1752 GCA_038233745.1 Gemmatimonadales bacterium | reverse complement strand
AATCGCCGTACGCCGAAGGACTGCACTACGACGACGTACTCGCCCTCGCGCGTCGCTCGATCGGCCGCGACGCGGATGGCGACCGCGCGGAGTTCATCCGCCTGGTGGAACGCGCACGCGACCTCTCCCGCGGCATCGCCCGGCGTGAATGAGCAGCAGGCGGGGGCGCTGCACCACTGACGCAACGCCCACGACCACTGCACCACTGACGCAACGCCCCCGACCGCTGCATCATTCGCCATGACTTCCCATCTGCAGATCCAGACCAGCGACGCGGGTGTTCACACCATCACCCTAGACCGCCCCGACCGGCTCAACGCCGTCAATTCGGCGCTGGCCACACAGCTCACCGCCGCGCTGAACGACGCCGCGCGCGAGGACGCAGTCCACGTGGTGGTCATCACCGGCGCCGGTCGCGCCTTCTGCGCCGGACTTGATCTCTCCGAGCCGCCCGCCCTGCCGGAGAACACCCGCGTCGAGCGCCTGGACCCCTACGCCTGGGTAGGCGACTGGGTGCGCGCGGTGGTGAGCTGCGAGAAGCCGGTGATTGCCGCCGTGAACGGTGCATCTGCCGGCGCCGGTTTCGGCCTGGCTCTCGCCTGCGACATCCGCATCGTCGCCGCATCGGCGAAGCTCACCGCGGGCTACGTGCGCCGCGGACTGAGCCCCGATGCCGGCGTCAGCTACTTCCTGCCCCGTCACGTTGGACTCTCTCGCGCGAGCGAGATCCTGCTCTCCGGCCGCGACATCGACGCAGCAGAGGCTGCGACGATCGGCCTCGCCGCGATGGTGGTGCCCGACGAACAACTCGCTGCCGCAGTCGCGAAGTATGCAGAGCGCATGGCGCACGGACCGGCGATCGCACAGGCACTCACCAAGCGCCTCCTCACCGGCGCGCAGGATCGCGAGCTGGACGACTCGCTCCGCGACGAGCTCACCTACATCAAGTACTGCTTCACCACTGCCGATGTAGGAGAGGCAATCTCGGCCTTCAACCAGAAGCGGCCCCCCGCCTTCGAGGGCCGCTGATCGCTACACGGCGCGCCCCACCGCCAGCACATTCCAGCTCGACTCGCTCGGCGAGGCCTCGCCACCGAAGGCGCGCAGCGATAACAGCTCCAGCCCGGCATTCTCGAAGAGCAGGGCCAGCTCCTGCGGAAAGAAGAAGCGCATGCTGTGAGTCTCGGTCATGTCGGCCAACACCTCGCGCCCGCGCAGCCGCCAGATGCGATAGCTCACATCGGCCCGGTGCGCGAAGCTGTCGAGCGACGTGGTCACCGTGCGGATCACCTGGCCGTCCGCTACCTCCACCACCTTGGTGCGCGACTCCGGACGGATGGTGAGCACCGCGGGCCCGTATCACACGTCGCACACGAACAAGCCTCCCGCGCGCAGGTGCACACGCACCGTGCGGAGCGCCGCCCGCACGGCATCGTTGCTGATCTGGTAGCCGAGCACGCCGAACATCATAAGCGCGGCATCGAAGGTGGCGCCGGGAAGGCGGAGCGACGTCACGTCACCCTCCACATACGCGGGCATCGGCACGGTCTCATCCAGCCCCTGCTCGCTCTTCACCCGCGCAATGCGCAGCATGTCGGCCGAGCGGTCGACGCCGGTGACGTCGTGGCCGGCACGCGCGAGGCGGATGGAATGCTGTCCCGTACCGCACCCGAGATCCAGGATGCTCCCGCGCCGCATGCCATGCTCGGCGAACAGGCCCTCGAGCATGGCGACTTCGGCGTCGTAATCCTT
>JBBSVF010000466.1:0-1776 GCA_038233745.1 Gemmatimonadales bacterium | reverse complement strand
GCAGGCCCTTCGCCTTCGGCTCAGGGCGACAGGTACGCGCCCTGCAGGCCCTTCGCCTTCGGCTCAGGGCGACGGGTATCCAACCCCGGGCTCCCTGTCGTCCTGAGCGCAGCGAAGGATCTGCAGTTCGGCTCTTCACCTCCTCCGTATCCTTACCGCCGCCACAACTTCCCTCCGCGTCACCCAAGGAACCCACATGAACATCGCAGAGCGCATCGTCCCGGAATTCGATCACGAGTGCACAGTCTCCCGAACCGTCCTGGAGCGTGTGCCGGATGACAAGGCGGATTGGAAACCTCATGCAAAGGCTTTCTCCCTCGCGCACCTCGCTCAACTGGTGGCCACGATGCCCGGCTGGATGACGACCGCCTGCAAGGAGGACGGCATCGACTTCGCCCCGAAGAACCGGCCCGCCGGCTCCGGCTACGCCAACCACTCAACGAAGGATCTCCTCGCCATGTTCGAGAAGGGAGTGACGGAGGGGCGCGCCGCGCTGTCGTCAGTGACCGACGAGCAGATGACGGATCCCTGGACGAGCAGGGCGGGTGACGTGGTGGTGGCGACGCAGCCGCGCTACGACGTGATCCGCATGATGACGCTGAATCACCAGGTGCACCATCGCGCGCAGCTTGGACTCTACCTTCGCATGCTGGACGAAAAGGTTCCGGAGATGTACGGCCCCACTGCAGACACCAAGGGCCCGATGCAGCAGGGTAAATCCTGAGCGCCTGCGCCGGCGTCACCAAAGTCAGGGCGACGCCGGCACCACTGGTTCATGCAGCACTGCGCGTACGAGACCCACCTTCGAATACTCACCTCGACTCACGAACCCCACGAAAGGCTCGCGGCCAAATACTCGACTCGCGATCGCCCGCTCGTGCAGCCCACGCGCATGCAGCGCCATCACCTCCCCCGCCGTCTGCTCCAGCCACGCCGCCTTCGCCTCCAGCAGCGGCGCCGGATTGGCCACCGGTCCGCGATGCGCATCCAGCAGCCACGCGGGGCGAAGCGCGGCCACGCGCCGTAAACTCTGCGCCAGCAGCAAGGGACGCTCATGCTCGTGCGCCACGCGCACCTTCACCCCCAGGAACAGGTCGCCGCTCACCACGATACCTCGCTCGGCGTCGTAGACTACCATGTGACCGTTCGTGTGTCCCGGCATGTGCAGCACCTGCAGCGGTAACGCATCGAACGCGATCAATGGCGACACGAGACGCGGGGCGCTCGACCACACGATCCTGCGATACGCCCGGATCTCCGGCGCCTCGCGCAACAGGCGCTCGCATTCGCGGTGCATCACCAACGGCACTCCGAGCGACGCGAGCGCCTCCGCATTGCCCGAATGATCCTCGTGCCAGTGCGTCACCACCACCCCCCGCGGCCGCGCCCGCTCCATCGCCGCCGTGAACTCGCCAGCCACTCGCGGAAAACCACAGTCCACCAGCACGTCGTCGATCAGGTACGCGCTCACCTCGTAACCGACGGCGCGACCTTGCCACGAGCTCATGTGCCAGCGCTCCACACCAGGCACGACCGTGCTCACCGCCAGAGTCATCCTGAACTGTCCGCGCTGAATCGCAGGGTCGACATACTGCCCCGTATCTGGATCAAGGAATGGCGTCGTGACGATTCCACCACCCACTCATCGCGAATACTAGCCTTCGCGTTCGAAGCCCGAGCCACACAGGCGGCAAAGCCAGCCCGGTCGCGGACGGACCGTCGGTGCCGCTCGCCCCTCCCGCCGGCCGTCCGTTCCGGTTACACTCAGGAACCACG
>JBBSVF010000465.1:0-1780 GCA_038233745.1 Gemmatimonadales bacterium | reverse complement strand
GCCGACGAATACGCTGCCGGAAATCGCGTTCGCCGGCCGCTCGAATGTCGGCAAGTCGTCGCTGCTCAACCGGCTCGTGCGTCGCAAGGCATTTGCGCGCGTGAGCAACACGCCGGGACGCACACGCGAGATCAACTTCTTCGCGGTGAACGACAGCTTCGTGCTCGCAGATCTGCCGGGCTATGGCTACGCGCGCATTTCGAAGGAGCGCAAGGCGGACTGGGTGCCGTTGATCGAGGGCTACCTGCGGGCCTCACCTGCGCTGCGAGGGGTCGTGCAACTGCTGGATGTGCGGCATGATCCCACGAGCGACGATCGGCAGATGCTGGATTTCCTTGCCGAGCTCGAGGCGCCGACCGTGGTGGTGCTGACCAAGATCGACAAGCTGCGCTCCCGCGAAGTTCCGGAGCGCGTGCGCGCCATCGGCCAGTTGCTTGGACTGAGTGACGAGCAGATGATTCCCTTCAGCTCCACAACGAATGCGGGGCGCGATGAGCTCGCGGAAGCCGTGGTGTCGCTCGTGGCACAGCCAGCGTGGCGGCCGGCGGCGCCGGAAGTGCTCGCGCCCGACGGACCAACCGAATCCTGAGTCGACCCATCATGCCCAATCTTCCGCTCCGCGCGCTGCCCGCCTCACAATTCGACGCACTCGACGACGAGTGGCTCGCTCGCATCGAGGATCGGTTGGCGACGTCCTCGGTGGATGTGGCCGCCTCGCGCGCTGAGCTCTGCCGCGAAGTGTTGACGGAACTCTGCTACCCCGAGTACGCCGCCAACTGGGAAACGGCGGTGCGGGACGAGGCACTCCCCACGGCAACGCGACTCGCCCTCGCGTCGATGGATCCCCGGAATGTCACACTCGAGCCGGAGTACTATGGGGAATGTGACGATGTGCGGTATCAGCCGGTGAAGCCATTGCTCTGGCTCTGGTACTCCTTCGATCGAACGCCGCTGGGCGGGCAGAACATCGCGTTGGGTGTGAAGCTTCGGCGGCTGCTGGCGGCGCGCATCTTCCGGCGATGCGGCGCGAACTTCAAGGCGTTCCAGCATGTCGAGTTCTCCTACGGGTACAACATCGAGGTCGGTGATGACGTCGTGATTCATCGCCATGTGCTGCTTGACGATCGCGGCGGCATCAGGATGGGCAATGGCGTGTCGGTGAGCGATTACGCGAACATCTACAGCCACACGCACAGCATCGTGGAACAGCGCGATGTGACGAATGCGCTAACGGTGCTCGAGGACGGCGTGCGGATCACGTATCACGCCACCGTGCTCGCGGGTGTGCATGTGGGCGAGCAGGGCATGGTGGGGGCAAGTGCTGTGGCGACGCGGGACGTGCGTCCGTATCACGTGTACGTGGGGATTCCGGCCAAGAGTGTGCGTGTCAAGCCGAACGCCCCGGAGCCTGGCACCGTGCTCCGGACGTCGGATAAGCGGGTGAGCGGACAATCCTGAGCGCGGTCAGCGGCTCCATCGTTCACAACGGCGCTGCGCGGGTCACTTGACCCTGAGCACATCCTCGGCCACCCCTCCGGATCCGCTGCCGTACAGCTCCATGATCTCCCGCAATGCCGCGCGCTCCCTCGGCCAGAAGTAACGACCCAGCGCCGCGTCTGCTGGCAACCACTCGCTGGCATCGTGCTCAGCCCCCCGCGTCACCACGGCCAGGCGGTCCACGAACGCCGCGAAGACGACGGCCAGCTCGATCGTGTGGATGGCGTGCAGGTAGAAGGGCTGGACGGTGACGTTGTACAGGCGCTGCACCGCGAGCCCGGTC
>JBBSVF010000464.1:0-1786 GCA_038233745.1 Gemmatimonadales bacterium | reverse complement strand
GGTGGCGTCGGACATTCCGGAGGCGTCCAGGCTCTCCCAGGAGCGAACTGCGGCCGTGTCCGATTCCGCCTCGACGGGGGAGGACGCTCCACCGGCACCAACGCGTGAGCGGCCACCGCGCCGATCCGCGCCGGTCGATCTCGCGCGCGCTCTCGCGGCCGCGCAGGCGCTCGAACAGCAGCAGGCACGCCAGTCTGCCGAACCGGACCCGCGTGGCCGCGCCGATGTGCCACCGGCGCCCGCCACGGCCGACCAGCTGCAGTCGCTGGCCGACCGTGCACGGGCGCGCGAGGGTGTGGCGGAGTTGCTCGTCTTCCGCGTGGGGCGCGAACGATTCGGCGTCACCCTGGCGGAAGTCGAGGAGGCACTGGACATGCCGGTTGTGCACTTCGTGCCTGAAATGCCGCCGGCAATGCTTGGCGTCGTCCGGGTCCGTGGTGCGCTCACACCTGTCTTCTCTCCGGAAACGGCACTTGGAATCGCACTGGAGCACGGGACAGCTGTCCTGGTGATCAGGGGCCCGCACGGGCGCTTCGCGATTGCGATCGACGATGTGGACGACGCGGTGGTGCTCCCGCTCTCGACGCTGCGCGATGCACCGCCGGGCACAACACTCGGCAATGTCGTGCTCGGCATATCCGCCCACGAGGGCGGACTGCTGGCGCTGCTGGACAGCTCCGCGCTCATCACCGCCTGCCAGTCCGCCTACGTTGTGGAGACCACATGAGCACAGAGCAGGATAAACTCGTCACCTTCAGACTTGGGAACGACCTTTTCGCCGCCGACATCCACGACGTGGAGCGGGTGCTGCGCTATGCGGCGCCAACACCGGTGCCAGACACTCCCGATTACATCGAGGGTGTGCTTGACTATCAAGGTCGCGTGGTGCCGATCGTCAACCTCCGCCGCCGATTCGAGCTCCCCCCTCCGCCCACGGGCGAGAACATGCGGACACTCGTGCTGAACGTGAGCGGCGAGTGGATCGGTGTGGTGGTGGATGCGGTTACCGAAGTGTCGGCCTTCGACCCGGCGGCGGTGGCGGCGCCTCCGACGCTCTTTCGCGGACTTGCGGGGCAGTATCTCCGAGGCATCGTACGACGGGGTGACCGCCTGATCATGTATCTGGATGTGAGCGAGCTGCTCTCCTCCACCGAGCGGATCGCGCTGCAGCAATCGGGTGCCGAGGCGCTGTCGAATGGGTGAGGTGCTCGATAGCTATCGTTCACGCATGGCGGCGCTCGTCGAGCGTCTCGATGCGCCCGGTGCCAGTCTGGAGCGTGGTGCCATCCGCAGCGAGCTCGTGTCGCTGGGGAAGTCGCTCGAACAGGATCTCGCGGACCTTGCCGCACTGCGCGACGACGCGAAGGGGCTCGTGGAGCGCTGGAAAACGCTGGCGGCAACGGCCGCTCCCGCCTTCAGCGCCGATCGTCCCGTGGTGGCCGATCACATCGGTGCCTCCACCTTCATCGAGAAGGGATGGAGCCGCATCTCGCTCGGCGATCACGTGGGCGCCGAGGAATCGCTGACGAAGGCGCTGCAGCTCGCACCCGATGATCTGCAGGCGCAGTCGCTGCTCGGCTGGGCGCAGATGCTCCAGGAGAAGTACGACGAGGCGCTCATGCAATTCCAGAAGGTGCTCATGCGCGAGCCGGGAAATGCCCTGGCGCGTATCAACGTGGGGTACATCTGCCTGAAGAAGCGGATCTTTGGCGAGGCCATCGAGCATCTGTCGCGGGCCATCCGGCTCGACAGCGATCGCAAGGCCACCCTGTATGCACATTTCTAT
>JBBSVF010000463.1:0-1810 GCA_038233745.1 Gemmatimonadales bacterium | reverse complement strand
GGGTGCTGCCAGTCGATTCAAAAGCGTTCACCCTTCGCCTCCCGGGCCTGGCTGCCCACGCCCCGGATACGCGACCACATCGTGAAGAAGAAAAGCGCCAGCGCCGCGATCTGCAGACTTCCACTCACGACGATCCCGACGCGAAGCCACAGGTTTGCGACGTACGAGCGCGAGAGCTCCCCCGCAATTCGAGCCGCCGTTCCGGTGGTCAGCATCCAGTATGCCGCCTCTGCGAGAGCGGGCCGGTACTGCGTATCACCCTTCTCGGGTCGCGGGAAGAGCCAGAGGGCCACGCCCAGGATCATCATCACCACGAAACCAACGAAAATGGCATGCGTATGCGCACTGATTTCGTACGGCGTCGCATATCGCTGCCAGAGCTCGCGCCGCGCGATCATCCACCCGCCGATCGCGAGACCGATGAAGAGAAATGCGATTGCCGTCTTGATGTATTTTCGAACGAGGGAGTGCATGGTTCAGCTACCGGCACTAATCGCACCGCCGCGGCTACCCGAGCCACGCCAGGACGGTTGGCTGGTGATCGTCAACCGACGATCCACGCCCGCTCCGCCGTCAGTACGGCGTGCAGCGACCAGACGCGGTCACGTGGACGCCGGAGGCGGAAGGCCCCTGGAAGTGTGGCGTGTGCGGACCAGGTCAGAAGTAATCGGTTTCGCTCGCGCGGTCAGCTCAGCGTCCGAATCGAAGGCGTACTGTACGATGGCATCGACCGGGTCCGTGTTCGCGATGGTGACGCCCTCCACTGCGACGCCGGCCCATCATTCCCCTATAGAACCTCGACGTCGTGGTCGACAAATTGCTGCATTCGGGCCGAGGCGCCTGAGGATCGGCGCCAGTGTCGACGGGGAGGCGGTCAGGGCTGCACTGGCGCCCGTCGGAGCTCGCCTCCTCAGCGCGGACGACCATGAGAGCGCCACCAGCAACGAGCCCCGCGCTGCTTCCGACACGTCGATGGCAACGAGCACCCTGTGCATCGGGATTGCCAGCGGTGTGGGGACGAGCATCGCGACAGGAGGGAGTCCCGTGGATAGGATCCTCAGTGTGGCAGCGAGCGTCGCCAACATGCACGAAGAGTCTCATGACAAACGATCGTCAAGAATGACAACGCCCGGATGCGAACCGGCCAGGAATCACGACCACCATCCTGGCGAACCCGCTGATGCTCCCGGCAATCTGGAACGCGCCATCTACACCATCGGGCATTCGACGCGGACACTCGCCGATTTCATCACTCTGCTGCGGCAGGTGGATGTGGATCTGCTCGTGGACGTTCGCTCGTTCCCGCGCTCCCGCGCCATGCCGCAATTCAATATCGACACCCTGCCAGGGTCGCTCGCAGCCGAGCGCATCGGCTATCGGCACCTGCAAGCGCTGGGTGGTCGCCGCCATCACAAGAAGGGTGCGCCGGACTCGTTGAACAGCCTCTGGCGCGTGGCGGCGTTCCGCAGTTATGCGGACTACGCAGAGACGGATGCGTTCCGCGCCGGCCTCGACGAGCTGCTGGCCCTTGCCCGTTCGCGTTGCTGCGCGATCATGTGCGCCGAGGCCGTATGGTGGCGGTGCCATCGCCGGATCATCGCCGACTACCTCCTTGCCCGAGGCGTTACGGTGAAGCACATCATGGGACCCGGAAAGCTCACGCCCGCAGTTCTCACACCCGGAGCGCTGGTGCTGGCGGATGGATCGCTGCGCTATCCGGCTCCACCGTGAACTGCGTCGAACGCGCATGCGGTCGTCACATCAATGCACGCGGGCAACGCCTCGTCGGTGACAGTGCGCGAGCTCTGTT
>JBBSVF010000462.1:0-1814 GCA_038233745.1 Gemmatimonadales bacterium | reverse complement strand
GTGGTCGTCGCGCACCCACCGCAGCAGTTCGGCGAAGCTGGAATCGCGCGCGTTCGTGTAATCGCCGAGCGCCCAGACCTGCACCATTTGCCCCACGCGCTCGCGCAGCGTGAGCGACGCAAGCGTGCGCTCCGCCCACGCGCGCTGTGCGTCGGTAAGGGGAATGCGCGGGTCGATCGGGCCCGCCGCGGCGGGCGCGTTCGGAACGGGATCCGTCGCGTGCGTCGCACCCGCCGGAGCGGCAACATCGAACAGCACAGGCCGGTGATCCGACACGTGCGTCTCGAGCACCTCCGCCGAGGTGCACGCGGTCGCACCGGTGAGGAACAGGTAATCGATGCGCTTTACTGGCACATCGTTGGGAAACGAGTACCCTTGGCCCGTTCCGCACTCCGTCCATGCGTCGCGAAGCCCGGCGCCCCGGAGGGACACCTGCACCGCACTCTCCGGCGTGGAGTTGAAGTCGCCACCGAGCAGCACGAGCGGTTCAGCGCGGCGCGCCTGCGCCACGAGACTCGCCACCGAGTCCGCCTCCTGGCGCCGCCAGCGGTCCACACCCGACGCGTCGAGATGCGTGTTGATCACGGCGAGCCGCCCGAACGGGCTCGCGATCACCACGCGCAGCGCGCCACGCGGCTCATGCGATCCTCCCGCGCGCTCCTGCGGTGGATCCACCGGCAGATGCACGAGCGTGTCGGAGACGATCGGCCAGCGCGAGAGTGTGGCCACGCCGTACGTCCCGCCGTCGTAGGCGAGCGCACTGCCGAAGGCCGCGTGCATCCCCGTGGACACCGAGAGCACAGCCGGCTGGTTCACCGCGCCCGAGCGCCGAGTGCCATTGTCCACCTCCTGCAGCAGCACGACATCCGGCTGGCGCTCGCGGATCAGCGCTCCCAGGCGGTCGATCATGTCCACGCCCTTCGCGTTCTTGCCCGCATGAATGTTGTACACGAGCACGCGAATCGCCGGCGTGGCGGGCGGCGTCGCGCGTGTGCGTGGGACGCACGCTGGCAGCGCGAGGAACGCGGCGCCGGCGAGCGCACGGACAAGCGTCCGCCGACATGCTTCCGTCAACGTTAATCCCGTCATTCTTCTCCCGTGGGTAGCGGCCGTCTGCTCTGCGACGCCATGATTCTCATTATTCAAGATCGCGATTTCCGCGACAATCCGGCAGGCGTCGGTGTCCCATCTGAGGGCGACGCGATTCCCAGTGCACAAGATGCAACCATGCTGATCCGCGCGCTTCTCCCCGCATGCTCTCTTGCCCTCCTCGCCGGGTGCGCAGCTACACACACGGGTGGCAGCCCGCAACTGCCCCGCATCATCCCGCACACCAGCTGGCAATCGCAGCCACCGCTCGGGTACGCCGCCGACGCGACTCGGCGCAACAAGGCCGCCGGCGACTCGCTCGTTTTCCATGACCTCACCATCGGTGTGCTCGGCACCTCGGTCGACTCCATCTCGCCGCATCCCGTCGACGTCGCGCGCCTCCGCCTGTCACTCGGCACCACCACCGACGTGCGAAGGGCGCGCGAGGGCTCGGCGTTCAACTGGAACGGGTATCATATCGCCGTCGTGGCCATCTACGGGAAGGGCGAGCTTGGTGCGGGGCTCGTGGCGCTCGAGGTCGCGACGCTGGCTTCGGTGCCACCGCGCATCGCGAGTTCGGACAGCGCTGGCGGCGCGGACATGCGCCTCCGCATTCCGCATCGCATCACGCACGTGACCCTGCATCACGAAGGAAATGCGGAACCGCTGCGCCCGGGCGACGATCCCGTCGCGATGCTGCGGGCGCTCCAGTCGTGGGGAGCGCG
>JBBSVF010000461.1:0-1822 GCA_038233745.1 Gemmatimonadales bacterium | reverse complement strand
GATCTGGTGCGCGCCGCACGCCTGGGACCATCAGTGGGACCCTTCACTATCCGGCGCCTGATGTTCCGCGAGGGAATCTTCAGCTCCGAGGGCTACAGTGCCGACGAAGTTGCGCTCGTGCTTCCCGCCATCGAGGCGGAGCTCGTGGACATCCTCTCGCCGGCGGAGCTCGTGAATGCGCGACGCGACCTGGCGGCGCTTCGCGATCGCGCGATGGAGAAGGGCTGAGGTGACGCTGCTCACGCGGCTGTCGCTGGTGATGCTCGGGAGTGCGCTGGGCGGCGCGCTTCGCTACGGCGTGGCCGAGTGGGCACAGGGGCTGCGCGGCCCGTGGACACCAGCCGGCCCCGATACGGCAGCCTTCCCCATCGGCATTCTCATCGTGAATGTGCTGGGATCGTTGCTGCTCGGCCTGATCGTGGGCCTTCTGGCAAACGACGTGTCGAGCGGTGCAGCGCAGTTGCGGCTGCTCCTGGCCGTTGGGCTGTGCGGCGGGTTCACGACGTTCTCGACCTTCAGTCTCGATACGGTGCGCCTGCTGCAGTCCGGCGCGCCGGGCGTTGCCGCAGCCAACGTCGCCCTGAGTCTGGTGCTCGGCGTGGCGGGTTGCGGTGCGGGCCTCGCGCTGGCCGGCACCTTCGCACGCCCCTGATGTTCGCCGCGCTCCTCTCGATCCTCGGCATCGGCTTCCTGCTGGGCATGCGCCACGCCACGGATCCCGATCATGTGGTGGCGATCACCACCATCGTCTCGCAGCAGCAATCGCTCGGACGAGCCGCGCGCACCGGCATCCTCTGGGGGGTGGGTCACACGGGAACGATCGTGATCGTGGGAGGGGCGATCGTGTTGTTGAAGCTTCAACTATCGCTCATCCCCCCTCAAGTGGGGCTGTCGCTGGAGTTCGCCGTGGCCGTGATGCTGATCGTCCTGGGCATTCTCACCCTCGCGGGGGGCGAACGGCAGGTCGCGGACAGCACGGCTCGCCCGATGACTGTGGGATTCATTCACGGACTGGCAGGCAGTGCTGCGGTAGCCACGCTGCCGCAGGTGGCGCTCATTCCCGACCCCCGATGGGCGTTTGCGTACCTCGGGATCTTCGGTGTGGGAACCATCGCCGGAATGATGCTGATCACCGCCACCATCGCCGCACCTTCGCTCTACATGACGCGACGGTTCGACCGGCTCAATCAGTCGCTCCGCGTGGCGTCGGGAGTCGCGAGCATTGCCTTCGGGCTCTTTCTCGCGCACCGCATCGGGTATGTGGACGGCTTGTTCGCCTCGAGCCCCCGGTGGACGCCGCATTGAGCGCTCGCAGTCTGAAGCCGGATGTCGGCAGTCTCGTGGTGGATCCTTTGCGCGCGCGAGCATTCGGCATGCGCCTGCGGCGCTGGTTCCGCGCGAACGGACGGGATCTGCCCTGGCGACGCACGCGGGATCCTTACCACATCCTGGTGTCGGAGCTGATGCTGCAGCAGACCCAGGTATCACGCGTGGTGCCGAAGTACGCCGAGTTCCTCGCGACCTTTCCCACCCTTCACCACATCGCGAAGGCGCGCGCGGCTCGGGTTACCGAGGCGTGGACCGGGTTGGGGTACTATGCCCGCGCGCGCAATCTGCATCGGCTCGCGCGCGAGGTAACGGATCGCGGCCGGCTGGCGGGAGCGACGCTCCCGGCTGACGCGGAGCGCCTGCGCCAGCTTCCGGGGATCGGTGAGTACACGGCCGGAGCGGTGAGCTCGTTCGCCTACGAGCGACGGGCGGAGCTGGTGGACACGAATGTCGCGCGGGTGCTCACCCGTGTGTTCGCGCCGGAGGTGGATCG
>JBBSVF010000460.1:0-1834 GCA_038233745.1 Gemmatimonadales bacterium | reverse complement strand
CGTCGGGAAACAGCAGTGGTGCGTCCAGTGGATCGTCCGGATCAACCCAGTCAGCACCGGCCGAGCAGCGGACGGCCAAGCCACGGCCCTGAGGTCACGGGGGAGCCAGACAAGGAGCGGGCGCGTACTTCGGTACGCCCCGCTTTTTGCTTTGAGGCGGTAATGTCCGGCTGAATACGGGGAATTCCCCGGGCGCAGTCTCTCTCATGTAAGACGTCCGCCACATGAGCGGGTTCTCAGCTTTCATGCCTGCATCGAAACAGATGGCTATCGCTTTGTCAGTACCCGGCTCTACTATGGATCACCCACCAGAGAGCCGAAGTGTAATGGTCATTGCGGATCCGCAGTTTCTCTCCGAACCTGCGCCAACAACGCGTATCGTCATGGCCACTCGCAGCGCCGACCTCCAGCAATTGGTGGATCGCACGCTGCGCGATGAGTTTACCGACATGTGTTTCGTGGAGGTTTTCGGAGACTTTGACGCCATCACGCCGGCGCCCGACGTCGCCATCTTCGATGCCTGGACCGTGGCAACCGATTCCCGCACGATTCTTCGTATGCGGCGCCGATGGCCAGGCATCTCCTTGCTCGCGCTGAATGTGGGCACCGAGATCGCGGCAGCCGAGTTGCTGGCGTGGGGGGTGGACGACGCGATCGAGGCACGGTGTTCGTGGCCGCTTGTGCAGGCGCGACTCGGCGCGGTAGCGCGACGCACGCGCGCCGCGAATGCACAGCTTCGGCGGCGCGTGGGCGACGTGGTGTACGATCGTGAGAACCATCGCGTGTGGTGCCGCGGCGAGGAGGTGGAGTTCGCTCCCCGGGAGCTCGCGATGCTCGACTGCCTCTGGATGCGCGCAGGTGAAGTCGTCGATCACGATGCGTTGTTCGACTTCGTGTGGGCCGGAGAGGAGGAGACGCCCCACAGCAACCGCGTGGAAGTCTACATCAGCTATGTGCGCCGGAAGCTTGCCAGCAGCGAGCATGTGGTGATCGAGACGGTGCGCGGCATCGGGTACCGGCTGGGGCTGAAGGAGCGGCGCTGAGCGGCTGAGGGCCGCGCCAGCGCCGGCGTCGCCCTATTTGCTCCAGGGCGGCACGACGTGATTCATGCGCGCATACGCGATGAGCTGCCCCAGATGCTCGTGCAGGTGTGTGGTGGTCCCCACCCACATGCCCTCCACGGTCGTCTTCTGGCCGAACATCGTCACCGGGTGCGAGAGGGACGAGTCCGGCGTGGCTTCCATTGCCTTCACCAGGTGCTCGAACGATCGGTCCAGCGTGGCGATCGTCGCGTCGCGGTCGAGCTGCTGCTTCTCGAAGGCGGAAAGGGTCGCAAAGTTCTTCGGGTCCACGTGCGTGCTCGTATCCGGCTGCACGCCCACCATGCTCGGCATGAAATAGTTGTCCACCGCCACATGGAGCAGCACTTCACCGGAAGAACGCACGCCTTCCATGGGACGCCAGCTGTACTGGTCCGCGGGGATCGCCCGCGCGAGGCCCACGAGCTTGGCGTGCACATCGTTCACGTGGGAGAGCAGAACGCCCATGACGCCCGATCGCTGCTGAGCGCCGGCGCGGGTGGACACGAGCATGAGGGCCGCGACAGCGGCCAGGCGAAGACGGTGTGTTGCGGTCATGATGAACTCCCGGAAGGATGAAGTCAGGTGGGCGGGCGGCCTGACGTGCATGGCCCCAACGTCGTAGCGCCCGTGCGGCGGCGCAAGGCGGATCGACTGCGGCATCGCTACACTCACTCGCCTATGCTTGCATCTACAACCATATAGTTATATACTGTTTCCATGCTCATCCTCGGCTACGCACTCGCCGCACTCAT
>JBBSVF010000459.1:0-1846 GCA_038233745.1 Gemmatimonadales bacterium | reverse complement strand
TCACTCGGCGTGGTGGACGACTTCGCGAGCACTATCTCGACGATCGCGTCACAGACCAATCTGCTGGCGCTCAATGCGGCAATCGAGGCGGCTCGCGCGGGTGAATCCGGCCGCGGGTTCGCAGTGGTGGCGGAGGACCGCCCGGCGTCCGAAACGACACACGCCCCGCTCGCGCGAGGCGAACGGGGCGTGATGACGAAGCCGATGAAGCTCCCCAGGTAGGACTTGAACCTACGACCCTCCGATTAACAGTCGGATGCTCTGACCAACTGAGCTACTGGGGAATGATGCAGTGCAGACCCTGAAATCTAGCTGCGCCAAAAGCGAAGTCAATCGGCGCGGGGCTTACGACGCCCGGGCACGCGTGCGCTTCGCGGAAACACTCCGCCCCGCTGCCGGCTCCGCCCGCCGCGCGCCCGCTGCGGTATCCCAATCGGAGATCACCGTGCGCAGCCACATTCCCGTGTGCGAGGCCGGCACGGCCGCCACCTCTTCGGGACGTCCCATCGCCACGACCTGGCCGCCCCCCGAGCCGCCCTCCGGCCCCATGTCGATGACCCAGTCGGCCAGCTTGATCACATCGAGATTGTGTTCGATCAGCAGCAGTGTATGCCCCGCATCCACCAGGCGGTCGAACACCGCAGCCAACTTCCGGATGTCGTCGATGTGCAGCCCCGTGGTCGGCTCGTCCATGATGTACAGCTTGCGTCCACGCTTCCGCGCGCCCAGGGTGAGCTCGCGGGCGATCTTGAGCCGCTGGGCCTCGCCACCGGAGAGGGTCGTGGCCGGCTGGCCCAGACGCAGATAGCCGAGCCCCACCTGCTGCAACTGCCAGAGCGCCTGACCAAGCTTCTCCTCGTACGGGAAGAATCGGATCGCCTCATCCACGGTGAGATCGAGCACGTCGGTGATGCTCTTGCCGAAATACCGTACTTCCAGCACCTCTGGCTTGAACCGTCGTCCGGCGCAATCGTCGCACGGCACGAAGACGTCGGCCATGAACACCATCTCCACTTCCAGATAGCCAGCCCCTTCGCAGGTGTCGCAGCGTCCGCCGGCGACATTGAAGCTGAAGGTGCCGGGCGTATATCCGCGTTGGCGCGCGAGTGGCAGCGAGGCGAAGATGCGTCGGACCTCGTCGAACGCTTTCACGTACGTGACGGGATTGGACCGGGGAGATTTCCCGATGGGGCTCTGATCCACGAGGACCACCGCGTCGAGCGACTCGAAGCCGGCGATGCTCTCGTAGCTTCCCACGCGCTCGCCCAGGTGCTGGCGCGCGGTGTGTTCGCCCGTGAGCCGGTGTTCGAGGGCACGCATCAGCACGTCGTGCACGAGGGTGCTTTTCCCACTGCCCGACACGCCGGTGACCGCCGTGACCGCGCCCAGCGGGATCCGGATATCGACACCCCGGAGATTGTGCTCGCGCGCGCCGGTGAGGGTGAGCCACCTGGGACCCAGCAGGCGGCGATGCGCGGGGAGGGGAATCTGCCGGGTGCCGTTCAGGTACTGGCCGGTGAGCGGGCTCTCGCTCACGCGTGACATCGGGCCGGAGAAGACGAGGTGTCCGCCCTTTTCGCCGCTGGCAGGACCGAGTTCAACCATGTGATCCGCGGCCCGGATAGCCTCCAGGTCGTGCTCCACCACGAGCACGGTATTGCCGCCGTCCCGCAGTCGCAGGAGGAGCGACAGCAATCGATCCATGTCGCGCGAATGCAAGCCGATCGACGGCTCGTCCAGTACATACAGCGTATCCACGAGCCGCGCGCCGAGGGAGTTCGCGAGACTGATGCGCTGCGCCTCTCCACCGGAGAGCGAGCGCGTCGCGCGGTTGAGCGAGAGGTAC
>JBBSVF010000458.1:0-1870 GCA_038233745.1 Gemmatimonadales bacterium | reverse complement strand
CTCCACCTCACGAGGGACTGGACGCGCGCGCGAGCACCGCCGAGCTGCACCGCGCACTCGGTCTTCGTGACCTGGTGCTCTTCAACCTCGTGGCGGTTGTCGGACTGCGCTGGCTGGCGACCGCAGCGAAGGCGGGGCCGAGTGCGCTCACGCTCTGGGTGCTGGCCGCGGTGTTCTTCTTTGTGCCGCAGGGGCTGGTGGTCACCGAACTCTCGTCGCGATTCCCCGAGGAGGGCGGCATCTATCAGTGGACCAAGCGCGCCCTCGGCGAGCGGCACGGGTCCCTGTGCGGCTGGTGCTACTGGATCAACAACGTGCTGTACTATCCCAATCTTCTCATTTCCACCGCGGTGATCGCGACGTACGTGATCGGCCGCGGCGACTCGGCGCTCGCGCAGAGCTGGGGCTATGTGCTCACGGCCACACTCGTCTGCCTGTGGGCCGCGGTGCTGATGAACATCGTTGGCGTGGGAACGGGAAAGTGGCTGCAGAATGCGGGCGGCATCGGGACGTATCTGCCAGGCGTGCTGCTCATCGCACTCGGTGGCATCGCCATCTTCTCGGGGCGGCCGTCCGCCAATACGATCACCGCGGGCAGCCTCGTGCCCAATCTGCGACATCTGCCCGGCCTCAACCTGTGGGCGAGCATCGCCTTCGCCTTCGCGGGGCTGGAACTCTCGAGTGCGCTCGGGGGCGAGGTGAAGGAACCGCGGCGCACGTTGCCACGCGCGGTGCTCATCTCCGCGCCGCTGATTGCGCTCGTGTACATCCTGGGCACCGGTGGACTGCTGTGGCTCGTACCCACGGGCGACGTCAACATCGTCTCCGGCTTCCTGCAGGCCACGTCGGTGGGTGCCAACGCGATCTCGCCGTCACTCTGGTGGCTCGCGCCGCTCTCGGCGGCTGCGTACACACTCGGCAACATCGGTGGCGTGGGAGCGTGGCTCACCGGGCCGGCGCGCGTGGCATTCGCAATCGGTCTCGATCGATACTTTCCGCCCGCGTTCGGACGTGTGCATCCCCGATGGAAGACGCCGTACGTCGCGATCCTGGTGCAGGCGTCGCTCGCCACGGTGTTCCTGCTGGTGAGTGTGCTGGGCAAGGGCACCACGGTGGAGCATGCGTATCTGATCCTGCTCGATACGCAGTTGCTCGTGTACTTCATTCCCTACATCTACCTGTTCATCAGCTTTCTGCTGCATCGGCGCACGCCCGCGCCGGCTGGTGTGGTGCGCGTGCCCGGGGGCAGTGCGGGTGCGTGGCTCACCGGCATCAGCGGGTTGCTCGTGACCCTGTTCGCGATGGGAGTGGCGGTGATTCCGCCGGCGGAGGAGACGTCGCCCGGGTTGTTCGAGATCAAGGTGGTGGGCGGCGCGCTGGGATTCCTGCTGCTGGGCGGCGCGGTGTACTGGCGGGCGCATCGCCGGAGAGTGGTGGCCTAAGCTTTCGGCGTACCCCTCACCCGCCGCGGAGGATACAACGTCTTCCCGCGCGCCAGCATGTCCACGAATCCGGCGATGCGCCTCTCCCGCGTGTCGCTGCGTTTCGCCTCCTGCACGCGGTAGAGAATCGCATAGCGATTACGACTGTCCAGCGTGTCGAACAGCTCGCGCGCCGCGCGATTGGCGTCGAGCGCAGCAGCCAGGTCCGGTGGCACCTCGATCACGCTCTGTGCCGCATACGCGCGATCCCAGCGTCCATCGGCCTTCGCGAGATCCACATGCCGTTGACCTTCGGGGTGCATGCGCCCCGCAGCGGTGAGCGCTGCAACCTTGTCCACATTCACGCGCGACCAGTTGCTGCGCGGACCGCGCGGCGTGAAGCGCTGGATGAACCACTCGTCGTCGTAACCCTTTCGCGTACCATCGAT
>JBBSVF010000457.1:0-1873 GCA_038233745.1 Gemmatimonadales bacterium | reverse complement strand
GGATCCCGGGTGTGCGCACGCGTGCACGTCTGATCATCGCACCGCATGAGCCCACCGGAGTCCACACGCGCCCGATCGAGGAGTGGGTGCGCCACAACGGGCTCACCGTCGCCTCGATCGATGAACAACGCGCCGCGCACGTGGACATCGTGCTGGTGGATCGGGTCGGTGTGCTTGGCGACGTGTACGGCGTCGCGGATCTGGCGTACGTCGGGGGCGGCTTTCACGACGCCGGGCTGCATTCGGTCCTGGAGCCGGCGGCCTTCGGCGTCCCCGTACTCTTTGGTCCCCGCTTCAGCAACAGCCGGGAGGCATCGCTGCTGCTCGATGCCGATGGCGCGCGCACGGTGAATGACGTCGAGTCTCTTGCAGGAGCACTGGAGGCGTGGATCGCTGATGCGACCGCGCGCCGCGCCGCAGGCGAGCAGGCGCGCATGGTCGTGCGCGCAGGACTCGGGGCCTCCGAACGCTCGTACGAACTCGTGACGGACCTGCTGCGCTGAGTGAGGCTACGCCGTTGGCGACGCCGGACGATGCAGATAGAAGCCCTGCACGAGGTGCACGCCAAGATCCTGGACCGTGGTAAACTCCTCGGCGCGCTCCACTCCTTCTGCGATCACCATGGCGCCGTGGTCGTTCGCGAACCGCACCATCGTCTGCACCAGGTTCTGCTTGATGAAGTTCGTGTCGATCGCGTTGATCAGCGAGATGTCGAGCTTGATGAAATCCGGCTCCAGGTTCGCGATCGATCCAAGTCCGGCGTAGCCGCTCCCGGCGTCATCCACTGCGAAGCGGAACCCCATATCGCGGAAGGCCTTGAGGCGCTCGCGGAACTTGGGATAGTCCTTGATGGCCGTGCGCTCGGTGATCTCGATGACCACGCGTGACGGCTCCGCCACTCCGGTCTCCGTAAAGGCAGGATCGGCAAAGTCGTGCGGGTCCACATTGAGGAAGAGGAGCTGTCCGGGCTCGAGCTTTACCATCCCCTCGATCGCCCGCTCGCGGCAGAGCCGGCTCAACTCCCAGATCAGGTCGGCTTCGGCGGCTACATCGAACATCACTTCCGGGCTGCGCAGGGTGCGCATCGTTCCGCGTGCCAGCGCCTCGTACCCGAAGATTTCCTTGGTGGACGCCACCACGATCGGGTGATAGTCCACGTACACGCCGCGGTCACGGATACTGGACTTCAGATCGTTCACGCGACGGGCGCGCTCGCGCTGCTCCAGGCTGCGCGAGGAATTCTGCGCCTCGCGGATGCCACGATAGATGAGACGCTCCAGGCGGATCTTGGGGTTGTAGTACAGATGGGCCCGACCCACATAGATGTCGAAGAGCGCAGCGATGTCCTCGCCGTGCGACTCCTCGATCCGACCGGCCACATGCCGCTGCAGGCGCGTGACCATCTCGGTGGTCTCGCCATCCGTGGCAGCGGCGACGCCGGCGGCCGGCACATGGAAGAAGATGAAATCATCGTCGTTGGTAAAGCTCACCATCACGCGGGACGCACCCATCTCACCGTCGTCCAGAAAATCGCGCACGGCACTCGCTGTCGTCTCCAGCACGGCGTCGAGCTTCTCCCATCCGTAGATCTCCTCGATCTTCGAATACCGGACGAAGTTGAAGTACAGCACCACCAGCTCACCGCGGTCCTTGAACCCCTGGCGCGAGCGCTCGATGGCCACTGGCAGGGTGGGCAGGCCGGTGAGCGAGTCGTGCAGCATATGCTCGTATTCGGCGTGGTCAGCGCGCTCGGTGGCAGCCGCCCCGAGGCCGACCCCACGCGCGACAGCTGACCAGGTGCGGGCAGCGATTTCTTCCGCGCCGGCCGGCAACTGCATCCACTCTTCAGCCTTCAGCTCCACGGCGCGCCGGC
>JBBSVF010000456.1:0-1879 GCA_038233745.1 Gemmatimonadales bacterium | reverse complement strand
GGCGGTGGCCGCATCATGACCGTGGCGGAATGGGTGGCCTCGCGCGAGCCAGCGGCGCCGCCGGCGCTTGCCACGCACATGCTTCGCGCTCTGGGCGAGGACGGTGGTCGTCCCGCTCGCGAGGCGGCCGCCGTATGTCTCGCGGCGGGCGAGCGCCTCGCCGCTGCACTGCAACGCTCAGACGCCGCGTCGCGTGCGTCGGCACTCGATCTCCTCACCGCCGATGCGCTCGTGACGCTGGCCTTCGAGGCGGCGAGCGACACACCTGACCAGATCGACGGACTCTCGCTCGACGCCATGCATCGCTTCGCGAAGCTCGCGCCATGATCGACCTGCACTGTCACCTGCTTCCCGGCGTGGACGACGGCTCCCGCAGCGCTGAGCAGTCCATCCCTGTGCTGCAGAAGTTCGCGGACGATGGTGTCGAGTGTCTGGTACTCACGCCGCACCTGGTGGCGTCACAGGCGGCCCATGCACCGTGGGAGCGGAATCAGGCACTGTGCGACGAGCTCCGCACGATGTCGCCTTCCACACTGGAGTTGCGACTCGGCTGGGAAATCATGCTCGACGAGCCCAATGTGGATCTCCGTCCCATGCAGTTGCACCTTGGCGGCTCGCGCGCTGTGCTCGTGGAGTTTCCGAGAATGTCCGTGCCGGCGCGCGCCGGAGACGAGCTGTATCGCATCCGGTGCACCGGCGTCGTGCCGGTGCTTGCGCATCCGGAGCGCTACTGGGGTTGCACGGTGGAGAAGGTGGACGAGTGGCGACATGCGGGCGCGGTGATCCAGATGGACACCGGCGGGCTGCTGGGGAGCGGCGCGGTCTCCAAGCTCTCACGCGCGCTGCTGGAGGAGGGGCTCGTGGATCTCTTCTCGAGCGACAACCACGGAGATTCACGTTCGCTCGCCACCGCGCGCGACTGGCTGCTGGAAGTGGCGACGCCCGAGCACGCAACGCTGCTCACCCATACCAACGGTCGACGCCTGCTCGATGACGAGCCACTGGTGCCCGTGCCCCCGCTGCCGAGGTCGCGAGGCGTCTTCACCCGACTGCGCGAGCTGTTCCTGTCGCGCCACTCCTGACCGGCATCTGCATGCATGAGTCCTTCTCCTCGGCACTTCGCGACCTGGCGGCCACCGCGGAGCGTGTGGCCACCACGATGGGCGCCGAGCTCGACGCTGCCCTCGCGCTCGTGAGCGACACCGTCGCCGCCGGCGGCACACTGTTCTTCTGCGGCAATGGTGGCAGCGCAGCCGATGCGCAGCACATGGCTACCGAGTACGTCGTGCGCTACATGCGCAACCGCCGCGCGTATCCGGCCCTGGCTCTTACCACCGACACCTCGTTGCTCACAGCCGCTGGTAATGACATCGGTTTCGAGAATGTGTTCGCACGACAGGTGGAAGCCCTCGCACGCCCTGGCGACCTGCTCATCATCCATTCCACCAGCGGTAACTCCCCGAATGTCCTGCGCGCCGCCGAGGCCGCCCGCGCGAAGGATGTCCGCGTGCTCGCCTTCTCGGCGCGCGACGGCGGTGCGTTGCGCGCACTGGCCGATCACAACGTGATCATCCCCACGGACCGGACCGATCGAGCGCAGGAACTGCATCTCTGCATCGAGCACATCATCTGCGATGTGGTGGAGCGCAGCCTGTGATCGACCTCGTTGGACGACGCGCGCTCGTCACCGGTGGCTCGCGTGGCATCGGTGCCGCCATCGTGCGCCTGCTCGCGGCGGCAGGCGCGGACGTCGCCCTCGGGTACCGCGCGCGACAGGACGATGCGGAGGTGGTGGCAGACGCAGTGCGCGCCGAGGGACGCCGGGCCGTGGCGATCGGCGCGGATATCAGCAATCGCGCGGGCGCGGAGTCGCTGATTC
>JBBSVF010000455.1:0-1881 GCA_038233745.1 Gemmatimonadales bacterium | reverse complement strand
CAGGAGCGCATCGAGCGCACGGTCCACGAAGCGTGGCGCAAGCCGGTGGGGTCGCTCATTGGCGTGCCGGCTTACCTCGAGCGGTTCCTGGACATCGCGGAGTCCGTCGCCCGTGGCGAGCCTCTCTCGTCCGTGTGGCCATCCCTCGGCCGAGTCTACTACAGTGGCACGCCGATCACATCTCAGGAGCGATTGGAGCAGCTCATCGGGCGGCCGATCGTGACGCGTGGACTCTATACCGCCACGGAGGGGTCGTTCGCCGCGGAGTTGGAGATGGATTGCCCGCAACCTCCGTCGTGCCACTCTCGCCTGATCACTATATCGTGCTTCGCGACCCGGCATCGTCCAGGCGCCATCTCTGGGTGTTCGAAGGCGACTCCAGCGTCGACCCGCAGCGGGCATCACAGGCGATCGACGATGCCCTCGCGGCGATCAATCCATCGTACGCCGCGCTACGGCTGGGCAGCGCGCTCATCGATGCCCCCCGGGTGCTCGTGCTCCCGCGCGGAACCTTCGACGCGTACGTCGCGGAGGGCTTTGCCCGGCGTGGCCAGTTCAAGTTCCGCCACCTGCATGCGGACATTCACGCCCTGTCTCGCGTGCGAGGGCTCTCGGCGATCTCACAACAGTTGCAGCAGGAGCGCGCGTCGTGACCGGCTCAGCGTCTCTCATTCCCGACAACCGCGACGAGTTCCTCGTGCGCCTTCGTCTGCGGAACGCGGGACTTATCGCGGATGCCGATCAGCGTCGGCTGGGGGACGCACGCATTGCCGTCGCTGGCTGCGGGTCCACGGGTGGCGCGGTTGTGGAGCCCCTCGTGCGCGCCGGCGCGATGCGTCTCGAGCTTTATGAGCCTGGCGCGTACGAACTGGACAACCTGAATCGACAGCGCGCCACGCTGGATGCGCTTGGCCGAAACAAGGCCGAATGGCTGGCCGAGCATGCACGGCGCATCAATCCGTACGCCAGCATCGTCGCGCACGCGGTCGGAGTGCATGCAGGTAATGTCGAGGCACTCTGCCGCGATGCCGATCTCGTGTTCGACGCGATCGACGTCACGTCCATGGACGGGCTCAACGCCAAGTTCATCCTGCACGAGCGCGCCGTGATCGCCCGTCGCCCGGTGATCACGGCGTACGATCTCGCGTATCGGCAGTACATTCGCGTGTTCGACTACCGGGTCCTGCGCTCGCCCTTCGCGGGGCGGCTCGATGCGCTCCGGCGGGTGACGCAACCGATGGACGCACTCGCGCTGCTGGTGCCGCTCTGGGCGATCCCCCGTGATCTGGCGTCGGAACTGGAGCGCCTTCACGACAATCCGGGCGTCTCCATCAGTCAACTGGGCTGCGCCTCGGACCTGTTCGGTGCGATCGCGGTGCCGCTGGTGATCGAGCTGCTGGCGTCGCGCGCTATCAAACCGGAGTTCGTGCTGGATCTCAAGGACGCGATGCTTCCAGCGCGCGCGCGGGCAGTGAACCGGGCGGCCACCATCGTTCAATTGGCGCGTCTCAAGCTGCGCATGCTGCGCGAACGGTGAGCCCAGGCACGCCCGTGACGCCTCGCCTCTGGTTCGGGATCGTTGCATGCGGGGCGATCGCATCGTCCGCGCTTCTTGCCACGCGACCCTTTTCTGCCATGAGCGTCGTCACGCTGGCATTCATCGTCGCGCTCGTCATACGGTACTGGTGGGTGATCCGGCTGCTGTCCTGGCCGCCTCGCGCTTCACGCGTCGTCCTGAATCTCGCGTTCTGGACCGCCGTCACGTTCGCGGCTGCCCGCGTCGGTGATCTGCACGGCTGGACTGCCGCCCTGGCATTGGTCTTCGCGCTGGGTGGTGCCACCGAGGTGTACAACGACCTCACAGAGCAGTGGCGCGTGGGT
>JBBSVF010000454.1:0-1884 GCA_038233745.1 Gemmatimonadales bacterium | reverse complement strand
GTCATGACCTTCGCGAACGTCGGCTACCTGCTGCTCGGCCTCATTGGAACGCTGCTGGCGCTGATGGGCCTCCTCAGTGCCGTGAAGGGCACGCCGGTGTGTACCGTGGATGCGCTGGGGGGCGGCCCGCTTCCCGAGGTGCGGGATCCAGCGTTTCGCGCCGGGATGGAGCTCGTCACGCGAGCGCCACTCGTCCCGGGCCACGAGGTCGCGATCTACAGCAATGGCGACGAAACCTATCCGCCACTGTGGAAGGATCTTCGCGGCGCACAGAAGTCGATCACCATGCAGATGTACTACTGCGAGCCAGGCCGCATGGCGGACATGCTCAAGGAGATCCTCGTCGAGCGCGCTCGTGCCGGGGTGCTGGTCCTCTTCCTGTACGATGCCTTCGGCACGTCGTTCAAGAAGGAATACGTTGCGGAGCTGAAGGCTGCCGGCGTGCGCGCGGAGCCGTTCCGCCCCATGCGCGTGCTGGCGGCGCAGAAGATCCAGCATCGCGCGCACATTCGCGTAGTCTGCGTGGACGCGACGATCGGATACACCGGCGGCTTCGGCATCGACGACAAATGGTTCGGCAACGGCCGCGACAAGGGCCAGTGGCGCGATTCAAATGTGCGATTCACCGGACCAGCGGTGAGTCAGCTCCAGGCGGCGTTCGTGGCCTGCTGGGCGGAGACGACGGGCATGCTCGAAGTGGGGCCGATGATGTTTCCACCCGCCTCGGGGAACGGTGAGGGCAAGGCCGAAGGCGGCATCGTCGCGGCCGTGCTTCACGGCTCGCCCTCGGTAGGAAGCACGGAGTCCGAGCGGTTCTTCGCGCTCTCGATCGCGAGCGCGCGGGAGAGGCTCTACATCACCAACTCCTATTTCGTGCCCGACAAGGAGTTCCGTGAGCTCATCGCCGACGCCGCACGGCGTGGTGTCGACACACGGATTCTCACCGCCGGCGACGCGTCCGACGTGATGAGTACGGTGTACGCGAGTCGTGCACGCTATGAAGAGCTGCTGTCGGCCGGCGTGCGCATCTATGAGTATCGCAATACGATGATGCACGCGAAGACCCTCGTGGTGGACGGCATCTGGGGCGCTGTGGGTAGCATGAATGCCGACAACCGCTCGCTTTCGTTGAACGAGGAGACGGTGATGATGATGCTCGACGAGGGGATCGGTGCGTCGCTCGAGCGTCACTTCATGGACGACCTGGAGCACTCTGACGAGATCGACCTCGAGACGTTCAGGCAGCGCGGCATGTTCGCACGTCTCAAGGAACACGCGTGGCATGTGCCGTGGCGGGTGTTGTAGCATCGGGGCGCGGCCGCGACCCGTACCGCGCGCAGCTCAGGCTGGCTGCACCCGATGCTCCCGTGCCGCGTCGATGAACTCGGCGAAGAGCTCCCGCGCCTTCGCGTCGCCATCCGTGAGCGCCTCGGGGTGCCATTGCACGGCGAAGACATACGCGTCGCCATTCTCACCCTCGAGACCTTCCACGAGCCCATCAGGGGCCACAGCGTTCACGCGCAAACCAGCGCCGAGCTCGCGCACGCCCTGATGATGCATGCTGTTCACGCGCAGCTCGCCAGCGCCGAACAGGCGTGACAGCCGCGTCTCGGGAGCAACGTCCACCGAGTGCGAAAGGTAATCCCGCGTGAAGGACTGCCCCGCGAAGGGGAAGTAGTCGTGCTTGATGCTCTCCGGCCTCTGCTCGGCCAGATCCTGATACAGTGATCCGCCCGCAGCGACATTGATGAGCTGCATGCCGCGACACACGCCGAGCACCGGCGTGCCCTCCGCCATGGCCCACCGGGCGAGCGAGAGCTCAACGCGATCACGCTCGGGATCGGTCCGGTCGCAGAGGCGGTGCGAATCCTTTCCGTACGACGC
>JBBSVF010000453.1:0-1891 GCA_038233745.1 Gemmatimonadales bacterium | reverse complement strand
TCAATCGGGTCCCGGCACACGGTGCGGGGCGGGGGGCAGGTCCCGCCGCCCCGCGAGTCCTGTCAGTTTCGCTGCAGATCTACGTGCGCGGCGGCGTTACCCAGTTGCGCGTATCGTCCAGCGAATGCCGCGTCTGCTCAAGGGTGTACGACGGCTTGGCGAACACCGAGAAACTCTTCTTCACCAGCCATGCGCCGAGTGCCAGCTCCACGAGGCCGGTGATCACCGCCCCCACCCACATGTGCCCGCTGGCCAACCGGCCGATCAGCGTTGAGAGAAAGACCGTGAGGGCCACGAGCATCACCACCGCCACGCCGAAAGCCACCGCGAGCCACACCATTCCTTTCACCCCCCGATGCAGGGAATCCTTGCCCTCCAGCTTCGCCAGCTGCACCTCGTTGGTCACGAGGCGCTTGGAGTCGTCGGCAAGGCGACGGATGAGATCGGGGATCCCGGTGTCGGGATCGATGATGATTGGGCGTGCGGTCACGGTGCCTCCTGAAGGCGTGCGGGAACACGACACAACTGGGCAACAACCGTTCCCGGGAGTGCTACTCGCCCATGAGTGGCGACACCTTCACCTGCTCCGCCAGCCCCGCCCCGATGGCGCGGGTGGCCCCGCCGGCTGGCTGATCCACCCACAGCGTGATGGGGCCATCGAAAGGGGCCCGATCCAGAATGCGCAGGCTGGCCCCCGGCACGATCCCGAGCTCCGCCAGGTACCGCAGCCGCTCGGCGTCGCCATCCCGCACCTCGGCCACCCGCACCCGCTCACCGGGCGCCACCTGCGCCAGCATCCGGAGCGATCGCTGCTCCACTCGGCCGTCGCGAGTGGGGATCGGCGCGCCATGCGGATCATGGACTGGATCGCCGAGCGCTGTGGCCATGCGGTCGATCAACTCCTCGGAGGCCGCGTGTTCGAGATGCTCCGCCTCTTCGTGCACCCGGTCCCACGGGTAGCCCAGCACCTGCGTGAGATAGCACTCCAGGATGCGATGTCGACGTATGGTCTTGAGCGCGCTGCGGCGCCCCGCGGCGGTCAGCCGTGCGCCGTGATACGGCTCATGCGTGATCAGCCCCTGCTCCGAGAGTCGGCGCATCATCCCGCTCACCGAGGCCGGCGAAACGTCAAGCCGGACGGCGATGTCGTTCGGGGACGCGGGGGCGCCGGCGCCCTCCAGGTCGTCGACCGCCTTCAGGTAGTCTTCAACCGGCCCGCTGAGCGCGAGCGTGGGTGCTGCGCTCATTCCGGATGCTGCGGTCGGGCGGTTCCACGCACCATCAGCACCGGCACGGTGGTGCGGTGTCGCACGTCGTTCGCAACGCTCCCGCGGATGAGGTCCTGCACGCCCTTGTGACCATGCGTGCTCATCGCCACCAGGTCGCATCCCTCACGCTGCGCCGCCGCGGCGATCTCGCTGGCAGGATCTCCGCCGGCCAATACGCACTCCACCTCCAGCCCTGCTGCTTCGAGCAGGTCGGCCCGCTCCTCGAGATACGCGCGATCGCGCTTCATCTCGTCGCTCTCACGCAGCACCAGTTGGTGCTGGTTGCGCGCAGCCCACCCATCGGCCACGTGAATCAGCACGATGGACGCCTGACAGAGGAGGGCGAGTTCGCGCACATGCGAGACGACGGCTTCGTCGTAATCGCTGTTCTCCAGTGGAACGAGGATGCGTGAGTACATCAGGCGAACCACTCGCGAACGGTCTGGAAGAGCAGCCAGAGATTGAGCGTGGCGATTACACCCGCCACGGCGTACGCCGAGACCTTCAGCCAGGGAGCATTCACGAACTCACCCATCTTGATCCGGTCGGAGGTGAACGCCACCAGGGGGAAGACGGCAAAGGAAAGCTGCAAGCTCAGCACCACCTGGCTGAAGATCAGTAAT
>JBBSVF010000452.1:0-1902 GCA_038233745.1 Gemmatimonadales bacterium | reverse complement strand
TCGGCTCCTTCACCACGAACTTGTCGTTCGGGGAACGGCCGGTATGCGGTGCGGTGACGGCCACGAACGGGCCCATGTCGGCGAGCTGACCTTCGCCGCGTCGGATGGCGTGTTCGATGAGCTTTGGGGCAACGAGATTCCATTGGACCTCGCCGGACGGGGTGAGGCCCTGCGCGGCGAGGCTGCCCTGTTGCCCGCTCTCCGGAATTGTCTGTGTGGCCATGCTGTCCTCAGGTGTGAACGGAAGCGCGAGTGGCTCGCGCTAGAGTTTCGAGTAGATGGTCGGCGACGGAGCGGCCGCGAATGCGGGCTCCGACGCGTGCGTACGTTCCTGCGCGTCGACGACCGCCACGGCGGCCATGTTGACAATGTCCTGCACATCGGCACCGCGTTCGAGCACATGCACCGGGCGTCGCATGCCCACCAGGATGGGGCCGATCGCCGTGGCCCCGCCAAGGTGGTGAAGCAACTTGTATGCGATGTTGCCCGCGGAGAGGTTCGGGAAGATGAGAACGTTCGCCTGATCCTTCAGCGTACTGAATGGATAGTCCCGCTTGAGGATCTCGGCGTCGAAGGCCGTATCGGCCTGCATCTCGCCGTCGACGACGAGGGTGGGATCGCGCTCCTTCAGCATCTGCGCGGCGCGCGCCATCTTCTCCGCGTCCGGATGCTTGACCGAGCCGAAGTTGGAGAACGACAGCATGGCGATCCGCGGCACAATGCCCAGCGTGCGGGTGATCCTGCTGGCCGCGAAGGCAATCTGCGCGAGTTCTTCCGCCGTGGGATCGATGTTCACGGTGGTGTCGCCGCAGAAGACCACGTGGCGTTCGGTGACCAGCATGTACATGCCGGACACCAGTTTCGCATTGGGATGCGCGCCAATCACCTGCAGGGCAGGCCGGATGGTTTCCGGATAGTGGAGGTTGACTCCCGAGAGCAGCGCATCCGCGTCGCCCCGCGCCACCATGCACGAGCCGAAGTAATTGCCGTTGTAGAGCTGACGGCGTGCTTCGTCCAGCGAGAGTCCCTTGCGCTGTCGCAGCTGCCACATGTAATGGGCGTACGACTCGCGGCGATCGGAGGTGGCGGGATCGTCGATCTCCACCCCCTCCAGCGAGATACGCTGTTCGTCGGCGATGCGCGCGATGCGCCCGGGATTGCCCAGCAGCGTGGGGTGCGCGATGCCCTCGTCCACCAGGATGGAGGCGGCGCGAATGATCTTGGGCTCCTCGCCCTCGGGGAAGACGATGCGCCTGGGGTCGCGCATGGCGCGGTTGATGAGCCCGCGCACGATGCCGCGCGCGCGCCCCAGCCGCAGTTCCAGCTTCTCCCGGTAGCTCTCGAGATCGATGAACTCGTGTGCGACGCCGCTGGCCACGGCAGCCCACGCGACGGCGGGCGCGACCCACAGCAGCACGCGAGGATCGAAGGGGAACGGGATCAGGTAGTCGGCACCGAACTGCACGCTGCGCAGCCCGTAGAGCGCGGCCACGGAATCGGGCACGTCTTCCTTGGCCAGCATCGCGAGTGCACGCGTGGCCGCCATCTTCATCTCCTCGTTGATCTCCGTGGCCCGCACATCGAGTGCGCCGCGAAAGATGAAGGGGAAGCCGAGGACGTTGTTGACCTGATTGGGATAGTCGCTGCGGCCGGTCGCGATGATCGCGTCGTCACGCACGGCCCGCACCTCGTCCGGGAGAATCTCCGGCATCGGGTTGGCCAGGGCGAAGATGATTGGTCGCGCCGCCATCGACGCCACCATCTCGCGGGTGACCGCGCCCGCCACGCTCAGCCCCACGAAGACGTCGGCGCCCACGAGTGCGTCCGCGACCGAGCGTGCCTTCGTCCGCGCGATGAACCGCGCCTTGTAGGGATCCAGTTCCCCCTCGGTGCGTCCTTCGT
>JBBSVF010000451.1:0-1916 GCA_038233745.1 Gemmatimonadales bacterium | reverse complement strand
GCACGCGCCCGCAGCTCGCGCGAGAGCACGAGGGCCAGCACCACGAGCACGATGGTGCGCAACCCCCACTCCGCCGATCGACGCACGTCAGCGCGTGAGGGCATACACCACGATATTGACGGCGAACCTGGTGTTGTCCACCGACAGGAAGCGCTTGTTCTCCGGATGATAGTTCCATTCGGAGCTGTAGTCCTTGCTGCTGTACAGCAGCACCAGTCGTCCCTCGCGCTCCACGCCGCTCAGCGTCTTGTGGACGAGGTTGTCGCCCCATCCATTCAGTTCGTGGCTCGTGGTGGGCGGCCCGTCGTCGAACCGGAAGAAGGTGTGGTAGAGGGGATGCGACGCCGGCAGCGGCTTGAGCGGCCCGTAGATGCGGGTGAGCTCTTCCGTCGCCGACTTGTGGAAGATGCCGTCCACATCGTGGTTGTGGTCATCCACGAACAGCAGCCCGCCGCGCTCGGCGTACCGCGCGAGATTCTGTCGTTCCGCCGCGCCGAATCGCACCGGAAGATGACCGGTGAGGTACACGAGGGGGTACCGGAACAGCGCGGGCGACGACAGTTGCACGATCACGCCGGTGGGGGCGACGTCGAGCGATGTGTAGCGCGCCAGCGTGTCGATGATGTTGGCGGGGACCAGGGGCGCGCTGTCCCAGTCGCCGGAATCGTACTGCGCCGTGGCGAAGACGAAGTCGCTCATGGAATCCCCTGCCAGAGAGACGCGCCCGCATTCACGCGCGGCTCGCCCGCAATCGCGCGACGCACACGAGCCCACACATCGGCCACCTGCGCTGCATTCTCGCGACGTATCGCGCGAATCGCCTCATCCAGTACCGCCGCCAGCGCCGGCGCATCTCCGAGCACATCTACCCGCAGCAGCAGGAGCGAATCGGCCGCGGCGGCGGGATCCACCACGAGCACCCGTGTCGCTCCCTCGAACCGGTCGAGCCGGCGCGCGCGGGCCGGCTCCAGCGCGGGCATCGTGACGCGCATGCCAGGATCACCCTTTTCCTTCCCCGCGAGTCTCGCCTTGGCGAGGTCCACGATCACCTGCGAGGGACGTCCGCGCAGGTAGATTCGCTCGGCGGTGCGCGCTCGCTCGATCGCCGCAAGTGCACGACGCATCGGCGGCAGCGCGCGCGCCGGCTCCCCGATCTCCAGCGCGCGTCCCGCATCCCACATCGCGTTGTATGCCTCGAGCAGCGGTTTGTTGATCGCGAGGATCGGAGTTTCGTCGCCCTCCACATCCATGGGCTTCCCCGCATCGCCCCCCGTGGCGGCTGACGCTGCCTTGAGCAGCGCTTCCGGCGTCAGCTTGCCCGTCGTCTCGTCCACATTGCTTTCCTCGGACAACGGTTCGGCGCCCGTACGCTGGAAGACCACATCGCCAACCCGCCTCCGCAGCCGGCGCTGATCGAAGGCGATCTTCTGCGATTCCGCGATGAGCGTTGCGTGCGTGATGCGCCTGCGCTGTCGTTCGAGCGCCTCGGTGAGGGTGATCAGCATGCGCTGACTCAGCACCTGCCCCTCCTCTTCCCCGGGAGGTGCGGCATCCACGCTCACACTGTCGTATTCGCCCGCCCGCGCGATCCTGAGTGTGCGTGTCTCCGACCCCCCAACGCCGGGGCCGCTCACCGCATTCGCGTCACGCGCGACCGCGCGCACCTGCACGATGTCGCCCGGCGAGAGCGCGAGCGAATCGAGCGAGAGTACCGTCGAGAGCGACGCCTCCGTCGCGCCTCCTGCGCTGCGTCGGCCCAGCACTGCGGTTCGAAAGGTGAAGTTCTCACCCGATCCAGAGCTCACGACCACATCGAACCAGCCGTCGCGCAGTCCCAGGTCATCTCTCGCACGGGCAGTCAGCGCAATCCGGCCTCGCGGAAGCCTCACGATCGTGTCGCGCGCGGGCAGCAGGAG
>JBBSVF010000450.1:0-1963 GCA_038233745.1 Gemmatimonadales bacterium | reverse complement strand
GTGATCATGCTGGCGCTCGTGCCTGACAAGGTCACGCGCCGGCTCGTTCCCAAGGTGATGGGAATGAAGGAGGTGCTCGAGCACTACATCGTGCATCGGCACGAGGTGATCGTGCGTCGCGCCCAGTTCGAACTGGACAAGGCGCTGGAACGCGAACACATCCTCGAGGGGCTCAAGATCGCCGTCGACAACATCGACGAGGTGATCAAGCTCATCCGCGCCGCGGAGGACACGCCGAGTGCGAGCGCGCAGTTACAGGAGCGCTTCAAGCTCAGCGAGCGGCAGGCGGAAGCGATCCTCAACATGCGTCTCGCCAAGCTCACCGGGCTGGAGATCGAGAAGCTGGAGGAGGAGCTGGCGGAGGTACGAGGTGTGATCGCCGACCTGCGCGGGCTGCTGGCGTCGCGGGAGCGGCGCATGGCACTGCTCAAGCAGGAGCTCGTGCATGTGACGGCGAAATTCGGCGACGAGCGCCGCACCGAGATCACGAGTGACGAGGGCGAGTTCACGATCGAGGATCTGATCGCCGACGAAGAGATGGTGGTGACCATCTCGCATTCGGGCTACATCAAGCGGACCTCGGTCTCCACGTACAAGAAGCAACGTCGTGGCGGTCGTGGGCTGGCGGGGCAGACGATGAAGGACGAGGACTTCATCGAACATCTGTTCGTGGCCACCACGCACGAGTATCTGCTGGTGTTCACCGACGACGGCCGGTGTTTCTGGCTCCGGGTATACGAGGTTCCGCAGGCGGGTCGCGCAGCCAAGGGCAAGCCGGTGGTGAACCTCATCAACGTCACGCCGGACACGAAGATCCAGGGCATCCTGAGCGTTCGCGAGTTCCGCGATGATCAGTACCTGCTCTTCTCCACCAAGAAGGGCACGATCAAGAAGACGGCGCTCTCGGCGTACGCCAATCCCCGCTCGAATGGCATCAAGGCCATCAAGGTGGGCGATGGCGACGAGTTGATGGATGTGCAGATCACGAGCGGAACGAACGACATCGTGCTCGCGACGCGGCATGGTCTGTCCATCCGCTTCCATGAGCAGGACGTGCGGGAAATGGGTCGCGATACCACGGGGGTGAAGGGGATTTCGCTCGGCGCGCGCGATCAGGTGATCGGCATGGTGGTGATTCGGCGCGAAGCCAACCTGCTGGTGGTGGCGGAGAAGGGCATCGGCAAGTGCAGCCCCATCGACGACTACCGGGTGCAGAAGCGCGGCGGCAAGGGGATCATCACCATCCACCGCACCGACAAGACCGGCGACGCCGTCTCCATCATGGAAGTGCTGCCGGAAGACGAGCTGATGCTCATGACGAAGCAGGGCATCCTGATCCGGATGCCGGTGAAGGGCATCCGCGTGGCGGGACGCAATACCCAGGGCGTGAAGCTCGTGAATCTGGACAACAAGGATCTCGTGATGGCCGTGGCGCGTGTGGTGCCGGAGGACGATGCAGACGGCGATGACGATGAGGGGATGGAAGACGACGAGGCTGGCAGTGTCGCGGAGGGGGAGGACAGCGAGCGCTGATCCTTCGCTGCACTCAGCTCGGCGAAACGGACTGCAGATCCTTCGCTTCGCTCAGGATGACCCGGGGTGGATGACCGGTCGCCCTGAGCCGCAGGCGAAGGCCCTGCAGGTCCGACCGCGCGCGGGTACGGTTTCGGGCCGTGTGCCAGTGCGCGATTCTTCTTCCCCGATGCTCGCCGGAATGGTACCTTGGCAGATTCCAATCTGCCCCTGACCCGCACGCAATGTGAGCTGGCCCGCCGAAGAGACTGCCACGCATGGTGTGGTGTCGCCGTCCGCGCCGCGGATGACGGCAACCCTCGAGCTTCCGGCGTCTCCCGCCGAGGTGCTGGACGTGCTGCGGCGCGACCGGCAGGTGCTGGTGCGCGACACGCTGCTCTGGCAGCGATGGATCCGCTACGTCGCGCTGGCATCCCTCATCGCGCTCTCG
>JBBSVF010000449.1:0-1987 GCA_038233745.1 Gemmatimonadales bacterium | reverse complement strand
GAACGCCACCGGCGCTTGCGACGTCTCACGCAGAGAGGCCGCCCCCGAACATATCGTCGCTGTTCGGGCGCCGGCGCCGCTTCTCGGGTTCCGCGCGCCCGTACATGCCGCCGTCCGAGCGCGAGATGCGCTTGCGCGCCACCAGCGCCTCGAGCACGAGCTCGCACGCGGCGGCGGTGAGTGGTGCGTCGCCACTGCGACTCAGTCCCACCCGTTCCACCAGGGGAATCAGGCCGGGAATGATCCCGAATGCCTTCACGACTGCATCAGCACGCTCGTCGTCTGTCACCTGCAGCGCGCCACCTTCGTCGAACCAGATCACGATGTCGTCAGTATCCACGCCCCCCGCGCGCTCCTCGAAGGTGACGTCGGCGGCGCGACGGATCAGCTCACGCGCAATCGCGTGCCCGCCAACCAGCTCGCCCTCATACTCAAGTTCGATCTTGCCCGTGATGGCCGGCTGCGCGGCGTACACATCACCGATACGCGGTACCACGACATCCTCGCCACTCGCGATCGCGCGTCGCTCGGCGTTGGACACCACATTTTCCATCACGCTGATCGGCAATCGCTGCGATACACCACTCCGGCGATCGATCCGCTTGTCCTTCCGCGCCTCGAATGCCACCCGCTCCACCACCTCGGCGATGAAATCCGGCACGCGGACGGTGCGGCCACCGCGCTCGGTCCAGGCTTCCTGGCTCGTGATCTCCATCCCGAGCTCCACAGACTCCGGATAGTGCGTGATGATTTCGCTCCCGATGCGATCCTTCAGCGGCGTGATGATCTTGCCACGCGCCGTGTAGTCCTCCGGATTGGCTGTGAAACAGAGCTGTACATCGAGCGGCAGGCGCACGGGATAACCCTTGATCTGCACGTCGCCTTCCTGCATCACGTTGAACAGTCCCACCTGCACCTTGCCGGCGAGGTCGGGCAACTCGTTCAGAGCAAAGATGCCGCGGTTGGCGCGCGGCAGCATGCCGTAGTGGATCGTGAGCTCGTTCGACAGCACGTGCCCTCCGCGGGCCGCACGGATGGGATCCAGATCGCCGATCATGTCCGCGATGGTGACGTCCGGCGTCGCCAGCTTCTCCACGAACCGGCTGTCGCGGTCGACCCACGCGATCGGCGTGTCGTCGCCGCGCTCCTCGACCGTGTTGCGCGCGAACTTCGAGATGGGGGCGAACGGATTGTCGTTCACCTCGCTACCCGCGACGATCGGCATCGCCTCGTCGAGCAGCGTGACGAGTGCCCGGAGGATGCGCGACTTGGCCTGCCCGCGCAGCCCCAGCAGGATGAAGTTGTGCCGAGAGAGCAGGGCGTTCACAATCTGCGGCATCACCGTCTCCTCGTAGCCGAGTACGCCACGGAAGAGCGGTTCGCGCGTGGCGAGACGGGCCAGGAGGTTCTCGCGCATCTCGTCCTTCACGGAGCGGAGCGCACGCTCGGGACTGCCGAACTCGGAGCGCTTGAGCGCACCGAAGGTTTCCGGGAAGGTCGACAACAGAGTCCTCGCTGGGGGAGATCGGGACGGAGACGGCGGTGCAAGATATTCGCCGTGAGATGAACGCCTGTCGTGGGGAAATCGTTCACCGTAACGCGATCGACGCGGAGTCCATCGACTCCGGCACACCGCGCGCCGAACGCTTCACCTCAAAAGAAAAGCGTTCGGAACGGATCTAACTGATTGAACTGAAGAAGCCTGATCAAGAACAAGAGATTGGGAGTTCGCCCTATCCGGCGGTTTCCGTAGCAATCCGGGTGATCCGTTACGAACGCTCCACGAGCCCCGCCACACCGTACTCTCTGCGATTCACCTAAAGGAGAGCGTTCGGAACGGATCTAACTGATTGAACTGAAGAAGCCGGATCAAGAACAAGAGATTTGAAGGTCGCCCTATCCGGCCGTTTCCGTAGGAATCCGGAGGATCCGTTACGAACGCTCCACGAGCCCCGCCACACAAATCTCAAGATCACGCAGCTTCAAT
>JBBSVF010000448.1:0-2008 GCA_038233745.1 Gemmatimonadales bacterium | reverse complement strand
TCCGGACGATTCTGGACAGTGTTCAACGGGGAGATCTACAACTTCCTGGAACTGCGCGATGAACTCGCGTCGGCTGGCGCCACCTTTCGTGGACACTCCGATACGGAGGTCGTGCTGGCCGCAATTGAGCACTGGGGACTCGAGGCCACGGTCCCGAAACTGGCCGGCATGTTCGCGCTGGCCGTGTGGGATCGGCGCGATCGCGAACTGCACCTCGTGCGCGACCGGCTGGGTGAAAAACCGCTCTATTACGGCTGGATGTCGGGAACGCTGCTGTTCGGGTCCGAACTCAAGGCCCTGCGCGCGCATCCGAGTTGGCAGGGCGACATCGACCGGGGAGCGCTCGCACTGTTTCTCCGGCACAACTACGTTCCGGCGCCCTATTCCATTTATCGGAACGTGCGGAAGGTGTTACCGGGCACCATTCTCACCTTCCGGGATCCGCAGGCGGCGCCTGCGCCGCGGGTTCGCACGTACTGGTCTGCCGCGAAGGTGGCTGCGGAGGGCGCCGCGCGGCCGCTGGAGGGTGACGACGCCATACTTCTTGACCGGGTGCACTCCCAGTTGCGCAGCACAATCCAGCAGGAGATGATCGCCGACGTCCCGCTCGGCGCCTTCCTCTCCGGCGGTATCGATTCGTCGCTGATCGTGGCACTCATGCAGGAGCAGAGCAACCGTCCGGTGCGCACCTTCACCATCGGCTTCCACGTGAAGGAGTTCAACGAGGCGATTCATGCGCGGGAAGTGGCGCAGCATCTCGGAACGGATCACACCGAGCTGTATGTCACGCCGGAAGAAACGATGGCGGTGATCCCGAAGCTGCCGACGCTGTACGACGAACCATTCGCAGACTCATCCCAGATCCCCACCTTTCTGGTCGCGCAGCTTGCGCGGCGGGACGTTACCGTGGCGCTGTCCGGAGATGGCGGCGACGAACTGTTCGGTGGTTATCACCGCTATTTCCTCGGTGAGACACTGTGGTCGAAGCTGCGGCGTGTCCCTGCGCCTGTCCGTCGCGGAGTGGCCAGAGGAATCCGGGCCGTCTCGCCAGCCCGCTGGGATTCGATGCTCACTCCGGCCGGCCGTGTCTTGCGCCGCCAGCGCTTCTCCGTCACGGGCGACCGCTTGCACAAGCTGGCAGGCGTCCTCGCGGTGGACTCTCGCGAGTCGCTCTATCGTGATCTCGTGTCGCACTGGGAGGAACCGGGGGACATGACCCTCGGAGCTAACGAGCATCCCACCCACCTCACGGACTCCGCAGGCTGGCCCGCGCTGCCGGACTTCACGTCCCGCATGATGTGGCTGGACCTGGTGAGTTATCTCCCCGACGATATTCTCGTGAAAGTCGATCGCGCGACGATGGGTGTCTCCCTCGAGTCACGAGCACCGTTTCTCGACCATCGTGTGGCCGAGCTTGCGTGGCAGCTCCCCATGCGGATGAAGGTGCGGAATGGCACGGGGAAGTGGACATTGCGTCAGATCCTGGCGCGGTACGTCCCCACGCAGATGTTCGAACGACCAAAGATGGGTTTCGGCGTACCGATTGATCGCTGGCTGCGTGGTCCGCTGCGCGACTGGGCCGGCGACCTGCTTCGGCCGGACACACTGCGCGCAGATGGCTTCTTCGACGAGGCCGAAATTACGCGCAAGTGGCAGGAGCACCAGGACGGCCGGCGCAACTGGCAGTATCTGCTGTGGGACATTCTGATGTTCCAGGCATGGCTCCACGCGTGAACCGAGTTCGATGAGCAGCGGCGAGGACCGCGAAGCGGAGGATCTGCTGGCGATTGCCACGCGTGATGCCTCCCTGGTTTCGTTCGCCTCCGGTATTATTACTGATCAGGCTAGCAAATAGTTCGTAGTTGTATTATACTGCGGGTATGTCGAAGACGAGCAAGAAACGTGGCGATGCACTGACGCAAGCGCGTGTGCGCCGCCTGGCGGTCAAGGCGGTGCGGAAGGGGATGACGCAGACCGCGGCGGCGGCGGCGTTCGGGGTGAGCGTGCG
>JBBSVF010000447.1:0-2041 GCA_038233745.1 Gemmatimonadales bacterium | reverse complement strand
GTGAAAATTCGATTGCCTGCGCACTTCCCCGACCTTCATCGGAACGCCTTCCTCGTGAAGCGGACAGAAGACGTCGAGGACAAGGGAATGAAAAGGCTCTCCGCCGCAGTGCGCGCCGCGATCAAGAGCTGAGCAATCCGTTTCGTCACATGCCGGTCTGGTTCGTGCTATGCTTCCCGGGCAACGCTCTGTCTGTCTGTCCGGAGCAAACGTCTGTTTCGTCGACTTGCAGGGAGCCAATGAGCGCTGAGTATGCCGCCGTCGGAGAGGAGTTGATTTTGTCGCGACGTTGCGGCCGATGACCCGCGCCGCGTGGTGCAGCTGCCTACTGGCGTGCCCGGTCTCGACGCGGTGCCCGGTGGCAGCACCGGGAAGTCGAGGTTCGGGATGGTTTTCGCGGCCGACGGTCTTCGCGATGGAGAATCCGTTGTGGTCGCCGCGTTCGAGGAGCATCCCGCAGCATATCTCGAGCCGCTCCGTGCCTTCGACGTCGATCCCGACACGATGATCGCCAACGACGAGCCGCTGACCGGCGCACCCACAATTCCACTCCGCCTCGTCGCCGAGCGAATCCTCCTCGGAGCGCTCCGCGAGCAGGACGCCGCGATCGTCGCGCAGGCCGCGCGCGGGCGCGCCGAGTTTCTCGCTGACGCCAGTCTTCGCTTCGGCGCCTCGCTCGACGAAGAGCTCACCTACGATGCCATTGCCAGTGTCGCCCTCCCTGGGCTCGATGCCTGGTGCATTGTGGACGTCGTCGAGATCGCCGGCACGCTGCGCCGGCTCGCCGTCGTGCACTCCGAAGCGCAGAAGGACGTCGTCGCCCGCACGCTGGCGAAAGTATGGGTTCCCAAGTCCACGGATCCCATCGGTGTTCCGGCGATCAAACGCGCCGGGAAGAAGCGCCTTCTCCACGACGACGCGTCCGCCCTGCTCGCCGCCGCGGCGCAGGACGAGCATACACGGAGCATCCTCACGGAGCTCGGCGTCGGACCCTTGCTCGTTGTCGAGATCACCGCACATGATCAACTGCTCGGAGCGCTCACCTTCGTCGGCCTGGCGCATGCGGTGGCCTATACCGACGACGAGATCGAACTCGCCGAGGCGCTCGCCATGCGCTGCGCCCAGGCGCTCGAGGCGGCGCGCCTGTATGCGACCGCCCGCGCGGCGTGGGCAGAGGCGCGGAGTGCGATGGCCGACGCCGAGGCTGCGCGCGCCGAGGCTGAAGCCGCCCGTGCGGGGGCCGAGTCGGCGAATGCGTCGAAAGCGCTGTTTCTCGGTCGCATGTCGCACGAACTGCGCACGCCTCTCAATGCGATCGGTGGCTACGCGCAGCTGCTCGAGATGGGAGTACGCGGTCCCGTTACGCCTGAGCAGAAGTCCGATCTGGAGAGCATCCAGCGCAGCCAGGCGCATCTTCTCGGCCTCGTGGAAGCGGTGCTCGAGTATGCGCAGTTGCAGGAAGGACGCACGACCTACAGTTCCACCGACGTCGATCTGTGCGAGGTCGTTGCCGGCGTGCACGCGTATGTGGCGCCACAGCTCGCGGAAAAGCAGCTGGTGTATTCGTTCACTGATCACGGCGGACCGCTGCTGGTACGCGCTGACGCGGGCAAGGTGCGTCAGATCATGATCAACCTGCTGGCGAACGCCATCAAGTTCACCCCTGTCGGTGGACGCATTTCCGTCTCATGCGATGTGGGAGAGCAGCCGGACGCCGTCGCCGTTCCCGGTGCGGTGCGCATGCACGGCGTGCGCGTGACCGATAGTGGAATCGGCGTCGACGCCGACAAGCTGGATACGATCTTCGATCCGTTCGTGCAGGCAGGCCGCCTCGTCTCGACCGCCGCCATTGGCGTGGGGCTGGGGCTCGCCATCAGTCGTGACTTCGCGCGGGGCATGGAGGGCGATCTCACAGCCACCAGTATTCCTCAGGAGGGGAGCACCTTCACGCTGAATCTGCCGGCGGCATGAGCCACGTCGTTCGCCGCGCTCAGATCACCACCTGCGTCCCACGCAGTCGCTCGGCCACCGACGCCACGTC
>JBBSVF010000446.1:0-2051 GCA_038233745.1 Gemmatimonadales bacterium | reverse complement strand
TGAACAAGTCCCAGGCGCGCGCCAAGGCGATCGAGATGCTCACGCTCGTGGGCATGCCGGCCCCGGAGCAACGTGTTGACGAATATCCGCATCAGCTCTCGGGCGGCATGCGCCAGCGCGTGGTGATCGCCATGGCGCTGGTGATGAACCCTGCGCTCGTGATCGCGGACGAACCGACGACGGCGCTCGACGTCACCATCCAGGCGCAGATTCTCGAGTTGCTCGCCGACCTCACGCGACGTCTCGGCACCGCCGTTCTGCTCATCACACACGATCTGGGCGTTGTGGCGGAGAACTGTTCGCGCGTGGTCGTGATGTACGCGGGAGAGGTTGTGGAGGAATCCGACACGGCCACGCTCTTCGCCGCCGCGCATCATCCGTACTCGGAAGGACTGCTGGGCGCGATGCCCCGGGTTGGACATGAAGCCGAGCGACTCGCCACCATTCCCGGCACGGTGCCACCACCCACGGCGTGGCCGACAGGGTGCCGTTTCCGCGAGCGCTGCCAGTATGCATGGGAACGCTGCGAGAGCGAACACCCGCCACTCTACCAGATCAGCGATACGCACCGGTCGCGTTGTCACCTTGCGGTCGAACCTGAACGGCGCGCACATCCGCATCCGCCACTCGCCGCGCAGCGAGGCGCGTCCGCCGCATGACGACACCAGATAGCTCCGCCCCACTGCTCTCCGTTCGCGATCTGCGGAAATACTTCCCGATCAAGCGTGGAGTCTTCAGTCGAACGGTGGGCAACGTGAAGGCCGTGGACGGCGTCTCATTCGACGTGTTTCCCGGCGAGACCCTGGCGATCGTCGGTGAATCCGGCTGCGGGAAGTCCACGACGGGGCGGGCGCTGCTTCGCCTGATCGAACCGACAAGCGGCAGCGTTCACTACGAAGGCGAAGACGTCCTTGCCCTCGGCAGCGCCGACCTTCGCCGCCTGCGTCGCAAGATGCAGATCGTCTTCCAGGATCCTTTCTCGTCACTGAATCCCCGCATGTCCATCGGCGCGATCGTGCGCGAGGGACTCACTATTCACAAGCTGGCGGAGGGTCCGACCGCGGATGCCCGTGTGCGGCAACTGCTGGAGGAAGTGGGGCTCAGGTCCGAGTACGCCTCGCGCTACCCTCACGAGTTCTCCGGCGGTCAGCGGCAGCGCGTGGGCATTGCACGCGCACTGTCCGTGGAGCCGCGCTTCATCGTCTGCGACGAACCCGTGAGTGCGCTGGACGTGAGTGTCCAGGCGCAGGTCGTGAATCTGTTGCAGGATCTGCAGAAGGATCGCGGACTCGCCTACCTGTTCATCGCACACGACCTGAGCGTTGTGGAACACATCGCCGATCGTGTGGCGGTGATGTACCTGGGCAGGATCATGGAGCTGGCCCCCACGCGCGAGCTGTACGACACCCCCATCATGCCGTACACGCAGGCGCTGCTGTCGGCAGTGCCCGCACCGGACCCGGGAGTGAAGCGCGAACGTATCCTGCTGGCCGGCGACGTACCCTCCCCAGCGAATCCGCCGTCAGGCTGCGTGTTCCATCCGCGGTGCCAGCACCCGATGCGCGACGCGGCCTGTGCCTCGATCGTCCCTCCGCTGGAGGAGAAGTCACCCGGCCACTGGGCGGCCTGCATCAAACAGCCTCCCACCATCGTCGGCTGGGATGCACAGCAGGCTGCCGGTGGTACCAACCCTCCCGAGTTCTTCCTGCCCCGCGCCGCGCTCCATCGAGCCGTCGCTCACTGACCACCCCGAGTCCACCGGGAGCCATGGCACAACACGACGAGCCTGTGTTCACGCAACCACAGGCCGCAACGCTCGCGCACGACGAAGCGCCACCTGGCCTGTCGCCCGATGTGCAGCGCGTGATCTCGGATCGTGCATTCTTCGGACAACCGCGCGGCCTCTCCACACTCTTCTTCACCGAGATGTGGGAGCGGTTCTCGTATTACGGCATCCGGCCGCTGCTGGTGCTGTTCATGACGGCGGCGATGGCGAGCGGAGGCTTCGGCTTCTCGCGCCCAGTGGCCTCCGCCATCGTCGGGATCTACTC
>JBBSVF010000445.1:0-2051 GCA_038233745.1 Gemmatimonadales bacterium | reverse complement strand
GCGGGACTGGCGCGCGCGCTCGCCCGGCTTCGTATCGCCGGTGCGGGCCTCGAGCGTCCACGGGAGCTGCAGGTCGGTGAGTGGCATCTGCAGTGACTGCAGCGTGTCACCCGCGAGTGCGCGCAGCGGGGTGATCCAGAGCACGCGCAGCGGGAGCGCCGCAGCGCGTTTCAGGCGGCGTACCGGCTCGTGCAGCCCGCCCACCGCGCCGGCCTCGGCCAGATATTCGAGCAGCGGTCCCATCCACGCTGCGAGTGTCTTCCCGGTGCCGGTCGCGGCGTGCACCAGTCCGTTCTCACCTGCCAGGTACGCGCGCCACACCTCGCGCTGGAAGCCCAGTGGCGTCCAGCCACGCTCGGCGAACCACGCCTCCGCTACCGCAATCGCATCGCGCGGGGGCGACGCGAGAGTCATCGCGCCGGTTCGAGAGTCGCGGGTGTGCGACGCGAGTGTCATCGCGCCGCCTCGAGCATCGCGCGCAGCGTCTCGATGGTGTCCGCTTCGGATGCGGGCTTGTCTGTGCGCCAGCGCGCGATGCGCGGAAAACGAACGGCCACGCCACTCTTGTGGCGGGGCGACGCCTGGATGCCCTCGAAGGCCAGCTCGAACACCTGCTCTGGTGCCACATGTCGCACCGGTCCGAACTTCTCCAGGGTGTTACGGCGGATCCATGCGTCGAGCTGCCTGATCTCCACGTCGGTGAGACCGGAATACGCCTTGGCGAAAGGCACCAGCGCGTCGCCATCGCGGACGGCGAAGGTGTAGTCGGTGTGCAACAGCGCGCGACGACCGTGCCCCGCCTGCGCGTACACCATCACCGCGTCGATGCTATAGGGTTCAACCTTCCACTTCCACCACGCGCCCTTGCGCCGCCCCACACCGTACTCCGAGTCGCGACGCTTGAGCATCAGCCCCTCGGCTCGCCGCTCGCGGGCGGAGTTCTGCGCGGCGCGCGCGTCGTCCCATTCGGAGAGCGGTACATCGGGCGAGAGCATGATCGCGCCGCCCACCGCGGCGATTACCTCTGCGAGGCGCGCGCGACGCTCGCTGAGCGGCAGAGCGCGCAGATCATGGCCGTCCCGCTCCAGCAGGTCGTACGCGATGAGGATGATCGGCACCTCGGCCAGGATCTTCGTGCCCAGCGTCTTGCGCCCGATACGACGCTGCAGCTGCGCGAAGGGAAGTGCTGCGCCGTCTTTCCAGGGCATGATCTCGCCGTCCAGCACCGTGCCGTCGGGCAACCGCGTGGCCGCCATCTTCAGCTCGGGAAAGCGTTCGGTGATGAGGTCGCCGCCGCGCGACCAGATGTACGTCTCGCGCGCGCGACGGATCACCTGCGAGCGGATGCCATCCCATTTCCATTCCGCCTGCCACTCATCCGGCGCGCCGAGGTTGTCGAGTTCGCCGTCGAGTGCGTAGGCGAGATAGAACGGATAGGGTCGCGACAGATCTGCGTCGCCCGAGTCCGCGGCCACCAGCGCCTCGAAGTTTTCGCGGGTGGGCGACCAGTGCCCCGAGAGGCGATGCGCGATCACGCTCTCGTCAAGGCCACTCGTGCGGGCGATGGCTCGGATGACAAGCTGTTCGGAGACGCCGACGCGGAAGCTGCCGGTGATCAGCTTGTTCCAGATGAAGCGCTCGGAGCTGCCGAGGGCGTTCCATGCGGCCAACACTGCGGTGCGCTGCTCGGTTTCGGTCATGTCGCCGAGTGGGAGGAGCGAGCTCTCGACCCAGTGCGCGAGCGGCGTCTCGTCGGGGGGGTGGCTACTCGTCGCCGCGTCGGATACAGGTGGTGGCAGCAGCAGCGCGATCGTCTCCGCGAGATCGCCGACGGCCGAGTAGCACTCGTCGAACAGCCACTCGGGAATGTCGGCCAGCTCCATGGCCCACGTCGCGAGGCGACGCACGGGGATGAGGCGCTTCGGCCGGCCGCCGGAGAGGAAGTACACCGCCCACGCGGCGTCTGCGGTGTCGGCGGTGGTGAAGTACGCCACCATTGCCTCCACCTTGCGGTTGGTGCTCGTGGTGCCGTCGATGGCCGAGTAGAGGGC
>JBBSVF010000444.1:0-2064 GCA_038233745.1 Gemmatimonadales bacterium | reverse complement strand
CGCCCCTCGACCGGTCCGCCATAGTGCGTGGCCACCAGCGCCAGGACGCGCGCGCGCTCCGTCGCGGGATGGGAATGATTCGAGGGTCGCCCGAGATTGCCGTGCCGCAGTCCCGTCCGCCCTCGCTCCCGGAGCCGCTTCACCAGTCGCTTCGCCTGTCGATAGCTCAGTTGCAGCAGCGCGGCAGCGTCCACCAGCGTCAGCTCCGACGTGAGCACCCGCCCCAAGATCTCTGCCCTGCGAAACTCTCGCTCGCTCATTGCGGTCCGCTCCATTCCACCTCCCGGTCGGGAGGGATGAAGGGGACACTTCTATTGAACTAGCAAGGGGACATTATCACTGAACTACAACAGCGGATGAACTACGATACCCGCACAGCGACCCGTTAGCCGCATGTCGATATCGTCGTGCCCGTGTTGCTGACGTGGTGATCACGGCACCACTAAAACAAAGGAGGCTCTTCGCGGAATCGTGTGGGTAATCGGAGGCGAATCTGAGCCTCGGAGGAGCGTGCGCTCAGAGGAGGAATCCGGCTTGCGGGTCTCGGTGACCGGGCAGAAGTTTCCGGATGATTTTCCCGGCATCCTCGCGCGGCGAGCTCCGCGACGCGTATCGATTCCCTGGGTTCACTCCGCATCGTCTGGTGCTCGACGTGGAGGGCGAGCCTGAGGCCCGCATCATCCAGCTGACCCGGCGCGAAAAAAAACTTGCTGCGGCACCTGCGGCACGGCGCACCGGACGTGGTACGACCGGCGCACGCGGCGCGTCCGCGACCTGCCCTGCGGCGGCTTGGTCATCTATCTCGAGTTCGAGGTCCGGCGCGTCCAGTGCCGGACATGCGGTCGGGTGAAGCAGGAGCGCCTCGACTGGCTCGCGGCCAACCCGCACTACACCAAGCGCTTCGCGCTGTACGTCGGCAAACAATGCCGGAGTACCCCGATCAAGGAAGTGGCGGACGATCTGCGGCTCAACTGGCACGCGGTCAAGGAGATGGACAAGGTCTACATGCAGGCGCAGCTCGCGCTCGCCCCGCCGCCGAGCCCGGCGGTGATCGGCATCGATGAGATCTCGATTCGGAAGGGCCATGTGTATCGCATCGTGGTCAGCGATCTGGAGCGCGGGCAACCCCTCTGGTTCGGTGGCATGGATCGGTCGGAAGCGAGCATGACGATGTTCTATGACTTCCTCGGCGACGCCGTGAGCCAGCGCATCCGGTTGGCGGTGATGGACATGTGGAAGCCGTTCCGCGCCGTCACGGAGGCGCAGGCGCCGGGGGCCGCGATCCTGTACGACAAGTTTCACGTGCTGCGGCATCTGAATGACGCGATGGATCAGGTCCGCAAAGCCGAGTACAAACGGCTCACGAACCGGCCCGACCGGAAGTACATCAAGGGGCAGAAATATGTGCTGCTCTCGCATCGGGAGAACCTCTCGCCCGAGAAGCGACGCGCCTTGCAGACGCTCCTGGCAGCGAACACCCGCCTCAACACCGCGTATCTCCTGAAAGAGCAGTTCGCGCAACTCTGGACCTACCGGAGCGAGACCTGGGCCCGGAAGTTCTTCGAGTCCTGGAAAGCCTCGTTGCGGTGGCAACGGTTGAAGCCCTTCGAGAAATTCGCCGCGCTGATCGAACGGCATTGGGACGGGATCGCTGCCTATTGCCAGCCCGAGAACAAAGTGGCCCTCGGCTTCGTGGAAGGCTTGAACAACAAGATCCGCGTGATCCAGCGTCGCTGTTACGGGTTGCACGACGAGGACTATCTCCACCTCAAGATTCTCACGTGCACGCTTCCGCCCCTGCCGCGAACCTAAATTCCCCGCACTTCACCCACACAAATCCGCGAAGAGCCATTATTGTTGGCTTGATCAGGCGGCTTCCGTTTCATCCGTAAAATCCGTTCCGAACGCTTTCACGTATCAAACGCGATCACCACCCAATGAACAGACTCGGCGTAGGCTTCATCGGCAGCGGGTTCAACGCCCGGTTCCACATGCTCGGCTGGCAAGGCGTACGCGATGGCGACGTCCGCGGCGCCTGGAGCCCGAACCCGAAGCACGCAGCCT
>JBBSVF010000443.1:0-2071 GCA_038233745.1 Gemmatimonadales bacterium | reverse complement strand
CCGCTCGAAGCTGGCCAACATTCTCTTCACCCGCTCCCTCGCGCGCCGCCTCGCCGACTCGGCCATCACCGCCAACTGCTTCCACCCGGGGGTGGTGGACACGGGCTTCGCGGGCGGCACCCGGGGGTTCACGCGGCTCCTGTTCGCCGTGGCCAAGCCCTTCCTGCTCTCGCCGGAGCGAGGTGCGGCCACCGGTGTGTGGCTGGCGACGTCACCGGATGTCCCGGAGACGCCGGGCCACTATTTCCGCAAGGAACGGAGGGTGACCCCGACGGGACTGGCGATGGATGACGGACTGGTTGCGGACCTGGAGGCGGTGAGCCGATCGCTCGTGGACTCGTCGTCCTGAGCGCAGCGAAGTACCTGCAGTTGGCTGTCGACCTGAGCGCAGCGAAGGACCTGCAGTTGGCTGTGCGACGGCACCTGCAGGCCCTTCGCTGCGCTCAGGGCGACGGGGTGCAGGCCCTTCGCCTACGGCTCAGGGCGACTATCGCCGCACCGAACGACTGGTCACGCCTGCTGGCCTGGGGACGAACGACGGTCTGCCGGTGACGCCGACCGGCTGAGGAGCCATCCCGCGACGATCGGCGGGCACAGGTCCGGGGACAGCTCCGAGCCGTGCAACCGGCGGCGCCTCCCTCACAGCAGCGCGTCGCAGCGTGAGCGCGGGCACGATGATGATGTTGCTCTTGCGAATGCCGAGCGCCGAGTGGTCGTAGAAGACGCCGAGCTCCGGCCGCAGGGCGAAGTAGCTGTCCCCGATCTCGGCGCCCAGAAAGCCACCGATGGTGGGATTGTCCTTCACCGCGTCAGGGCTGATCGGAATGGTCTGCATCACCTTGATGCCGCCGTAGGGCGTGAACGCACCTCCTTGCTTGCCCGAGGTCACCCACATGACGTCCATCAGGAAATGCTCACCCCAGTTCACGATGCCGATGCCGCCGATTACTGCCGATGCAGCGTTTACGTGACCGCTGTCGGTGCCCAGCTTGCGCTTGTAGGTGGCCTCGACGCCGGCCGGCAGCACGCGAACGCCCACGTCCGAGAACATGTCGACGCCATGCCTCCACTCGGTGGAGGTGCCGGCGAGCGGCGAGCGAATGCTGTCGTCGGCGCTGGTGATGCCGTTGGGGATGAAGTACCACGACGACGTCTTCTCCGTACTGTTCAGCGGCGTGACCTGCGCGGTGGTGCCCACGGTGTATGGGATGCACGCCGTTCCCAGGCTGAGGCCGAGTGTGGCGAACAGGGTGGCGATGCGATGGATGGTGATCATGAAGGGCTCCGGTAGAGTGATGGAGCTGACAGTAGGCCCGTCGAGATACCCCTCCCATACGTCAGATGACGTAGTCGACCGGCCTGGCTACGGACCTCCTGTGACGCCGCGCGCCGATCGCATTTGATCGGTGAGCGCACCCCGTGAGTCGACGCCAAGCTTCTGATAGATGTTGGAGAGATGGGTGCTCACGGTCCTCGACGAGATGTCGAGTAGCGCGCCGATCTCCTTGTTGGACTTCCGGTCGGCCACGAGTCCGGCGATCTCGCGCTCCCGCGCGCTCAGCGACCCCTCGCCGGCGTGGACAGCCGTGGAGGGCGGGCGAACTCCCAGCGCCCGCAACTGCTCGCGCGTGGCTCGCAGCTCCCGCGCGGCGCCAAGCCGCAGGAACTCATCGTGCGCCAGCCGCAGCTCCGTCTCCGCTCCCGCCACATCCCCCGACTCGGCAAGTGCCCGCCCGATGATCCGGCGCAGCCGCGCGGCGTCGAACACGAACGGCACAGATCGGAGAGTGTCGGCTGATTCTCGTAGAAGCGTTATGCTGGCGCTATCGTGGCGCACAAGGAACGCAAGTATCGCGTCGGTGGCCCCGGCCCAGGCCAGCGCGAGTGGGTTTTCAGATGCCTCCGCAGACACTCGCAGTCGCGCATTCCACCTCGCTGCGCGCTCGAAATCCTCCAGATAGAGCGACGTCTCGATCACGAAGGGGAGCAGCCGGTACAGCGTCCACGCCACCTCCCCGCTCCGCTCCGCCAGCGCCAGCCCCGCTTCGCCAACGGCGAGCGCACCCGCGTT
>JBBSVF010000442.1:0-2081 GCA_038233745.1 Gemmatimonadales bacterium | reverse complement strand
TGCCAGCAGCGCTGGACGGGGCAGAGGAATGCGCGGCGGTACTCAGCGTACGGGTCGCCGGCGTCGGTGCGTCAGCAACAGGATCGATCCATCCACCGCCCCGATCTGCGACAGTGTCGCATTCTCATCCAGCACCTCGAATCCGCGCAGCTTCAGCACAAAATCGTCATGGAACTCGCCGACCGGGAACAATGCCTCGATGGCCGCCACCTTGAGGCTCACGATCGGTTCGTTCGGCGACGAGACCATCTTGATGGTGTCCCACACCTCTGGCATTTCCACGCGCACGGTGATCGCCTCCGCACCCGGCATCCCCACCGTCACCGGCTCGGCACGGGAGCGCAACTGCGTCACGAATGGCGCGCTCATGCGGTCACCGCGGGCACCGCATCGGCCACCGGCGGCAGCAGCATCTCGGTGGCTTCGAACGCCGGAAGGGTAGTGAAGAAGCGCGCGATCTGCATGTCGAAGAGATACGTGGAGCCCGTCACGAGCGTTGATCCGTCGGTGACGGTGGCCGCGATGATGAGCTCCTCGCCCCCTTGCCCGCGGAACACGGCGTGGTTCTCACTCACCGTTTCCAGGAAGGTGGCGTACAGACTGTTCCGGCGCGTGAAGAACACTCTGGCGCGCGCGATGATCTCGGCGGGCGGGAGCGTGGAGCGGTACTCCTGCAAGGTGCGTTGCGTCTGCTTCATGAGCGGGCGGTGCTGGGCGCGAGGGAGGGCCCGCCGAAGGCGGCGCGACGGGCCGGAATCCCTGAAGCTTAACGGGGCGCCGCAGGGCGACGCGAGTGCTCGTCAGCCGCGCTCTGCCTCGGCGCACTGAACAGGCAGCTCCACCCGGAAGGTTGACCCCTCCCCCTCCACTGACTCCATCTGGATGTCGCCGCCGAGCAGCATGGCGAGCCGCCGGGCGAGAGACAGTCCCAGTCCGGAGCCACCGTACCGGCGAGTGCTCGAGCCATCCACCTGGCGGAACTCTTCGAAGACGAGCTGCTGCTTGTCGTCAGGAATGCCGATGCCGGTGTCCTGCACCCGATAGGTGACGCGGGTGTCCTCCATCGCCACGCTCACGCGCACCTCGCCATTGGCGGTGAACTTGTACGCGTTGCTCAGGAGGGCCACGAGGATCTTGGCGATCTTCCGCCGGTCACTCACCATCATCAGCGCCTGGTCTGGCTCGGCCACGCGCAGCGCGACGCCCTCGGGACGGCCGCGCGCCGACGCGATGGCGTCGTGCAGGGGATCGCGGGCGTCAAAGGCCGTGGTCACCGCTTCCAGACCGCCGCGCTTGAGCGTGGTGAGCTCCAGCAGATCGGCGATCAGATCCAGCAGCTGCTGACTGGAGCTCTTCACCTGCGCGAGCGTGCGGCGCTGTTCCGCCGTCACCGGGCCGGCGAGCCCCTCGTCCATGAGGGCGAGGTAGCCCATGACCGCGGTGAGCGGTGTGCGCAACTCGTGCGAGATGTTGGCGAGGAACTCGTCCTTCACGCGGCGGGCTTCCAGGAGCGCGCCGTACTGGCGCTCGAGCTCCGCATTGCTCTCCACCAGCGCCGCATTGGCGCGACGCAGATCGTCGATCAACCGGGCCTTCTGCGCCGTGGCCGACATCTGATCGGCGACCATGCGCAGCAGACTGCGCGTCTCGCCGCTGATCGCGCCGGCCTCCTGGAAATAGAAGGCGACAGCGCCGAGCACTCCCTCGCCCGTCTGCAGGGGGAGTGCGACGATCGCGCGAAATCCCAGTTCGCTCGCCACCTCGGCCCAGTCCTCCAGCGAGGGATCGGCATGCACGTCGGGCACCTCGATCACCCGGCGCTCCGCGGCCGCCTCGCCGCTGGGGCCAAAGCCCAGCCGAACGCGCATCTCGCCAAGAAACGGAGTGAAGCGCTCGGGCCAGTTGTACACCGCAGCCAACCGCATCAACTCGCTCGCACCGTCGATGAGATAAATGCACGCGAAGTTCGCGCCCACCAGCGGGCTCACGCGATCGAGCGCGAACTGGAACACCTCCTCCGGCCGATCGGCCGTCAGGAAGGCGTGCACGATCTCGCGGATGGCGATCAGCTCACGCAATCC
>JBBSVF010000441.1:0-2084 GCA_038233745.1 Gemmatimonadales bacterium | reverse complement strand
GGCGAGGCCCCCGCGACCGCGACCGTCGCACCCGCGATGGGGCGAGCGTCAACCGACGAGACCACCTGACCGGTGACGACGCTCGCATCCGGGAGGGGGCGAGCCGAGAGGCTGGAGGCGAGCGCTGTGGCGAGGGTGAGGGCCGTCCAGGCGGCGACGAATGCGGTGGGAAGTCGGCGGGGGCGGGGGCGGGCGTTCTGCGTCATGAGGGTCTCCAGGGTGGCGTTCACGGGGAGACGCCGGCGCTGGAGAATCCTGCACACCCGGCTGTGATGCGCGGCACCGGCCGGCCGCGGGCTGCCGCTGTATATTGGAATCACGTCCCCAGCCCTCCGCCATGCCCGCCCGTCGCCCCCCAGGCTCCTCCACTTCCGTAACGCGCCCGAAGCGATCCGCTGCCGATTCCGCGGCGGCCGATGCGCCGCACGGGTCGCGGCCGGAGCAGGTGTATCAGCGGCTGCGCGACCTCATCGTGCAAGGGTTGCTGGCACCGGGCAGCCGCGTGGTGGAAACCGAAGTTGCCGACCGGCTTGGTGTGAGCCGCACGCCGGTGCGCGAGGCCCTGCAGCGGCTGCAGCAGGAAGGCTTCGTGGTGGGTGCGCCCGGGGCGCAGCAGGCGCGGCTCACCGTTGCGCCGCTCACGCGGGCGGATGTGCACGAGTTGCTGAACATCGTCGGTGAACTCGAAGGGCTCGCGGCTCGGTGGGCCGCCGGTCAGCCGCTGGCCGAGCGCCGTGCGCTGGTGAAGTCACTCAAGACGCTGAATGCGGAGTTTTACTCGACGGGGCGGGCCGCGCCGATCGATCATGGACGGCTGTACGAGGCCGACGAGCGGATGCATCGCGCGATCGTGGAATCGTGCTCGGGTCCGCGGCTGGTCGCGATGCACGACAGCGTGAAGCCGCAGGCGGAGCGCTATATCCGGATGTACATCAGCATGCTCACCAGCGATATCCGGGTGAGCGTCGCGGAGCATGACGCGATCATCGACGCGATCGATGCCGGGGAGGCGGATGCGGCGCAGCGTGCCGTGCAGCTCAACTGGCGGCATGCGGCCGAGCGAATCGGGAAGGTGATCGAGGTGGCGGGGGAGCGGGGGAGCTGGTAGGGGCATGACGACCGCCGAGTTCCCGGATCTCTCGCCCGCCCCCGCGAACCCGGGCGCGAGTGGGCCGTTGCGGTTTGCGCGTGTGGATGTCGTGGACGTGGTGCGTGGAATCATCATGGTGCTGATGGCACTGGATCACACCCGCGACTACTTCGGGAATGCCGCCGCCAGTCCAACGAACCTCGCCACCACAACCGTGGCGTTGTTCCTTACGCGGTGGATCACGCACTTCTGTGCGCCGACGTTCTTTCTGCTTACCGGCACGGGCGCGTACCTGGGACTGCGCCGCCGAACCACCGCTGAGCTGTCGCGGTTTCTCATTACGCGAGGGCTCTGGCTCGTGCTCCTCGAGCTCACTGTGATCCGGTTTCTCTGGCAGTTCAACCTTGATTACCGGTTGACGCTCATCGACGTGATCTGGGCGCTCGGGTGGGCGATGGTTGTGCTGGGGGTGCTGATATACCTTCCCCTCCGCGCCATTGCCGCATTCGGCCTTGTCCTTATTGCGACGCACAACCTGTTCGACGGCGTTGGCGCCGGGTTTTCCGGTGCGCTGTCGTCGCTCTGGACGCTACTGCACGTACCGGGGTTTCTGGTCAAGGGTCCCCCGCATGTCGTTTTCAGCGCGTATCCGCTGATTCCCTGGATCGGTGTGACCGCCGTCGGCTTTGCGCTCGGCGCGCTCTGGGATCAGCCTGTTGCGGTGCGACGTTCGTGGCTACTGCGTTTTGGAGTTGCGTGCATTGCGCTGTTTTTCGTGCTGCGCGGGTTCAACATCTACGGTGATCCCGGGCCGTGGACTGCGCAGCCGCGTGGCGTGATGACGCTGCTCTCGTTCCTCAACGTCAACAAGTATCCACCGTCGCTGCTGTTCCTGCTGATGACGCTGGGGCCTGTGCTGCTGGTTATTCGCGCGCTGGATGGACGTACCCTTCCCGTGCTGGAGTGGGTGCGCATCATCGGGAGGGTGCCGTTC
>JBBSVF010000440.1:0-2095 GCA_038233745.1 Gemmatimonadales bacterium | reverse complement strand
TACGATGCACGGACTCAACGGACAAACGGGCCGGCCCTCGCGCGAGGTGCCGGCCTGTTGCTGTTCCATACATCGTACCCCGTACATCGCACGTCGTCCGCCGGGATTTATTCGGTCGGCCGCCAGCTAAATTCCGCGGCATGAAGGACTCCATCATCGTTCGCGGCGCCCGGCAGCACAACCTCAAGGGATTCGACCTCGAGATCCCGCGGCGGGCCTACACCGTCATCACCGGTCCGTCAGGTTCCGGAAAGTCGTCACTCGCCTTCGACACGATCTACGCCGAAGGGCAGCGGCGGTACGTGGAGTCCCTCAGCGCATACGCCCGGCAGTTTCTGGAGCGCATGGAAAAGCCGGATGTCGACTTCATCGACGGGCTCTCGCCCGCGGTGGCGATCGAGCAGACGAACCCCACGAAGACATCCCGCTCCACCGTGGGCACGGCCACCGAGATCTACGATTACCTGCGCCTGCTCTGGGCGCGGGTCGGCCACACCTTCTGCCCAGTCTGCGGTCGCGAGATGCGGCCCGACACGGTGCAGTCCGTGTCCGACCGCGTGCTCTCGCTTCCGGCCGGCACCCGCTTCCACGTCGCCGCCCCGCTGAAGCTGTCCAGCGAGGTGACGCACGAGGTGGTGATCGAGAATCTCCGTGCGCAGGGATTCGTTCGCATCGCTGTCGATGGCGCCGTCCGGCATCTTGACGACGTATCCGACGCATTGATTGACGTCACCTTTGCGAAGGAACTCCTCGTCGTTGTCGATCGCCTGGTGGTCTCTGACGACGCGCGCGGTCGACTCGCCGATGCAGTCTCCATCGCGTTTCGCGAGGGCGATGGCGACGTGGTCCTCCTCTTCGCTGCGCCGGTTGCGTCGCCCTTCGACGGTCTTCCGGTCACGCGGCTGCGCTTCACTGAACGCTTCGAGTGCGCGAACGACGGCACCACTGCGCCGGCGCCTACTCCGCAGCTTTTCTCGTTCAACTCACCGCGCGGGGCCTGCGAGCAGTGCAATGGTTTCGGGGCCGTTCTGGAGTACGCCGAATCGCTGGTGATTCCGTATCCGGAACGAACACTGAAGAAAGGCGCGATCGATCCGTGGACCAAGCCGCGCTACGGCACCGTGCGGCGGCGCCTGGCCGACTATGCGAAGAAGGAGGGGATCTCCACGGATGTGCCGTGGGCGGAGCTGCCGGCCGCGCAGCGTGAGCGCCTCCTTCACGCGAACGTGCGGGGGTTCAAGGGCATTCTCCCCTTCCTTCGCGATCTGGAGGAGAAGCGGTACAAGCAGTACATCCGCGTCTTCCTCCGGCAGTACCAGCTCGCGCAGGAGTGCCCTACCTGTCACGGCACCAGACTTCAGCCGGCGGCGCTGCAGGTGAAGGTGGGCGGCATGGACATCGCCGCGGTGAGCGACATGCCTGTGGGCGCGCTGCGCGTGTGGCTCACCGCCTTGGCGCTTCCGGAGTTCGAGCGCGCCGTGGCGGCGCACATCCTGTCGGAAGCGCGATCACGCGTGGAGTTCCTCTGCGACGTCGGGCTCACGTACCTCTCGCTCAACCGCGCGACGCGCTCGCTCTCCGGCGGTGAGGCACAGCGCATCAGTCTCGCGAACTCACTCGGCTCGCGTCTCGTGGACACCCTGTATGTGCTGGACGAGCCGTCAATCGGTCTTCACTCGCGCGACATGGATCGATTGCTGTCACTCCTCCTGCGACTGCGGGACGGCGGCAACACCGTGCTCGTGGTGGAGCACGACCTGGAAGCCATCCGGGCGGCCGATCACATGGTGGAACTCGGTCCCGCCAGCGGCGAGAAGGGCGGGCACCTCGTCTTTTCCGGCCCGATGTCGCGCGTGAGCGAGAGTCCGCTCACTGGCCAGTATCTCGACGGCACCCGGCAGATTCCCCTCCCCGTGCATCGGCGCCGGGTGGGCCCGCAGTGGCTCACCCTCACGGGCGCGCGCGAGCACAATCTCCAGGGTGTCGATATCCGGATCCCGCTGGGCGCGGTCACAGCGGTCACCGGCGTGTCGGGCAGTGGGAAAAGCACCCTCGTGCACGACGTGCTGATGCGTGCCCTCGAACACCGGCTCAC
>JBBSVF010000439.1:0-2096 GCA_038233745.1 Gemmatimonadales bacterium | reverse complement strand
TCCAGCACGGCGTCGAGCTTCTCCCATCCGTAGATCTCCTCGATCTTCGAATACCGGACGAAGTTGAAGTACAGCACCACCAGCTCACCGCGGTCCTTGAACCCCTGACGCGAGCGCTCGATGGCCACTGGCAGGGTGGGCAGGCCGGTGAGCGAGTCGTGCAGCATATGCTCGTATTCGGCGTGGTCAGCGCGCTCGGCGGCAGCCGCCCCGAGGCCGACCCCACGCGCGACAGCTGACCAGGTGCGGGCAGCGATTTCTTCCGCGCCGGCCGGCAACTGCATCCACTCTTCAGCCTTCAGCTCCACGGCGCGCCGGCGTGATGCCTCGTCGGCACAGCCCGCGAGCACCGGAATGCCTCGCGCATGCGCCGCTTCCACGCAGTCGCGAAGATCCGACGGATCGACGGTCGTGATGTAGAGCGCGCGGACGCCAGCCTCGCCCAATGCGGCGCCTACATCACCGATGGCGCGCACTTCCACGCGCCACCCGTCGAGCAGCGCGACGGCTTCCGCGACCACGTCGTCGCTTGCGTCCGTGAGAAGGATGGATTCGCTCACGCGCCCCTCATCCGCGGTGCGAGGGCGGTCAGATCCCTACGAGCCCACGCGCATCTGATCCAGATTGCGCTGCACAGTCTTGGCCAGCGTCGGCAGATCAAAGGGCTTCTCCACGTAGTCGTCGGCGCCGAGCTGGAGCGCCTCGCGTTTGTCATCCCAGGCATCCAGCGCCGTCACCATGATAATTCGAACCGAGCGTCCGAGCGTCGGGTGCTGCTTCATCAGCTTGCACACCTCCCAGCCATCGCGACCAGGCATCATCACGTCGAGCAGGACGAGCGCCGGCTTCACCGTATCGAACAGTGCCAGCGCTTCGTCGCCATCGTGCGCGACGCTGATCGGAAAGCCACGGATCTCAAGATACTGCCGGATGATCTCGGCGTTATCGTGATTGTCATCGACGACGAGAATCGGTGGATGTGTGACCGGATCATTCTGCACTGCGAGTACCTCGGTGTCTGCTGCGCCGGCGGCGCCAGGGAGGCCAAGTGTTCGGCCCTATGCAGGAAAGCAAGGAGGGGGCCAGCCCCAGCGGATTTGCCCAGGAAATTGTGCCAGTCTGCTTCCGTCCTTCCCCCAGACCCCTATCTTCGCAACGTGACCGCTCGCGTCCTCGGCATCTCGGCATTCTATCACGACAGCGCCGCCGCCCTGGTGCAGGACGGGCGCATCGTGGCCGCGGCGCAGGAGGAACGCTTCACCCGGATCAAGGGCGACGCAGCGTTCCCTGAGCGCGCCGTCCGTTTCTGCCTCGAAGACGCACGATGCAATCCGGACGCTCTCGATGCTGTCGTGTTCTACGAACGGCCTATCCTGAAGCTCGATCGGATACTCGAGACCCACCTGGCCATTGCTCCACGCGGATTCCCGGCCTTTCTCCGCGCAGCGCCCCTCTGGCTTGGCGACCGCCTGCGCACCGAGGCCATCATACGCGAGGCACTCCCCGCATACCGCGGACCCGTGCTCTTCACGGAACATCACGAGGCCCACGCCGCCAGTGCCTTTCTCGCGTCTCCCTTCGGACGGGCGGCGATCCTCACGATCGACGGCGTGGGCGAATGGGCCACCGCCACGATCGGGCATGGCAACGGCAACGACCTGCAGCTCCTGCAGGAGATGCGCTTCCCCGATTCGCTCGGCCTGCTCTACTCCGCGTTCACACAGCATCTTGGATTCCGTGTGAACGAGGGTGAATACAAGATGATGGGCCTGGCGCCGCTCGGCACGCGCCGGTACGTCGATCGCATTCTCGGATCCATCGTCGACCTTCGCGAGGACGGGTCCTTCACGCTGGACCAGCGGTACTTCGATTTCCTGGGCGGATTGAGCATGACGTCGCCCCTCTTCGCTGAGACATTCGATGGTCCTGCGCGTGGTGCGGACGCTCCCCTCACCGCTCGTGACCGGGACATGGCGGCCTCCATCCAGTGGGTGACCGAGGAGATTGTGCTCCGCATGGCGCGGACCGCGCTCCGCACCACTGGAGAGCAGGATCTCTGCATGGCGGGCGGAGTGGCGCTGAACGCCGTGGCCAAC
>JBBSVF010000438.1:0-2111 GCA_038233745.1 Gemmatimonadales bacterium | reverse complement strand
TCCCGTCCGCCCCTCGATCTCATAGCGGCCCACACTCGGGCGGGCGAAGCCAAGATACTGATAGCGTCCGTCGCGCATGAGCACGACGCTCCCCTTCGCATCGAAGACGTACCCGCCGGCCGCGGCGTTGTACCGGGATTCGGTGCATCTGTACTTTCCCATGATCGCGTGTGCGGGCAGCGATTCGCTGGGCCGGGGAGCGGCGGGGCCGGTGGGCGCCTGGCGCACGCGGCGAAAGTGGATGATGATCCTTGCTTCCGCCGCCGCCTGTCCCGGCACGATGTCCACGCTGTAGCGGTAGCCGTCGTCCAGCACCTCCCGGATAGTACCCGCGAGCCATTTGTCGCTGTCGGGCACGTACTCGATCTGCACCCGGTCCCCGACCTTGAAGGTGCCAGGCGACGCGACCTGGGCGGCCAGCGGTCCCGCGGACGACAACAGGAGCATCAGCGTGAAGAAGGTCAACGATCCATGAATGAGTTTCATCTGTTGAATGAGTTTCATCTGTTCAGGTGCATTCAGGGAAGGGTAGCAGCGGTCGGTTGCGACTGCCGCATCCGACATAGAACGTGAGAAATCGCGCCTCGTAGAACACGACTGATCAGCCGGGCGCGTCCACCAGCACGCGCGCCCGCGGGACACCAGACAGCGCAGGCGAGTTCTCGGGCGTTGTCCAGACTCTGGTCTCGAGGAACTCCTTGAATCCCCCCGCCTTTTCAGCGGTTGCGAAGTCGAGCTGGAGCACGATGTAGTGCGGATCGTCCGCCGGCTGGTGGATGCGTTGCGCTGTGACGCCGGCCTGTACGCGCCTGTCCGCGAAGCTGTCGAACGCACGCTTCCACGTCGTGAAGTCGCTGATCCCGTGCTCGATGTGAAGTGTCGCCATGATCAATCCCTCAATGGGATGATGAAGCCTGACCGCCAGAGCCAGGAGACATTGCGCGCAAGAAGCACTGAACCTTCTGGCAGAGCGTTCCGCCAACCGCCGCACTCATTTACCGATTTTCAGCGCGTGGACAGGTAGAGCCTCTCGTTCGCATAGTCGAGTTCGACTCGAAATTGCCGAAGCACGTTACCGGCGAGAGAACCGACGATTGGCGCCGCCATCATTCCACTCATGTATCGCTCGAATGTGCCTTCCCGTTGCGATACAACGCCGAACTCCCGGAGCTGATGGGAGCCCCAAAGCCCGCCCGGCACGGACATCGTCTCGAGCGTCTGCCCACCCAGCGTTACGGCTTCGCCAAACGCGCCGACGTGCCGCTGCCAATCCGGATGACTGGTGCCCCACGCTTTCAACAAAACCTCGGATACCATCGTGAACGACGCTCCTGTATCGAGGAGGAGCCCGTAGGACTTCCCATCTACAGTGATCTCCGTTCTCGGAAATCGCGATCTCTCGGATACCGGCATCGGAAGTCCAACTCCCGTCGGAGTCATGACGCCCGGCCGAGCGATGGTGAACGTCGCACCTGGATAGTCGAACACGACGTGGTACCGGGCAAGCACATGGCCAGGTACCATGCCCTCTGCCTGTCCGGGTGCCGTCGGTGGCAGGATGTTCTGCTTGCCGATCACGACGAATGTTCGCTGGGGGTTCAGCGTGAGCGGCAACTCCCCCACGAACGCGCTCGGGTGAACGGTTACCGCGGCGAACTCTGCGCCCTCCTCGTGCTCTGTCTTGCCCCATTGGAGGCCGAGATCGCGGGCGAGCGGCTCTGCCATCAGGAAGCCGCCACCACCGGTGTCAAGCAGGAAGCGAGCTGTCCGTTCGCTACCGTCAGGTCTGCGAAATGTTATCTGAATGAACGGCCGGTTGCCTTCAACTATCAGGGGCACGGTTGCCTGGTCCACGCTGGGGTGCCTGCCAGCGCGAGGCGCGCAACCAAGGAAGGCGATTGCCGCGAGTGAGACAAGCGGGCGCGTCCACATGTATGTTCGCTCCGGTTTAAGGTAGGAAGGGGTATAAATAGCCGGCTTCTCCAGCAGCATCTTCGTCCCGGGTCCTACCGCAGCACGAATCCCGGATCCGTTGCCGGCCGCTTGTCGGCGTTCGCCGCTATCCAGCCGGTCATGTACATCCACTTCGCGATCCGCGTGAGCTTGCCGTA
>JBBSVF010000437.1:0-2125 GCA_038233745.1 Gemmatimonadales bacterium | reverse complement strand
TTTCGGTCCTTGCGACACGATCTTCGGAACCCGCTGGGAACCATCAAGAGCGTGCTCTCGATGATGGATGACGAAACCCTGCCGGAAGAGGCGAGAAGTCATCCACGATTCCGCGTGATGGCAGAGCGCAATGCCCGATCCCTGGACGAGATGATTGCGGCGCGTCTGAGTGATATCGCGGCGTTGCTTCCAGGCCTGGGCGTGCAGGAAGTATCCTTGCGAAGCGTCGCGTGGAATGTTCGCCGCGATCTTCGGGCAGACGCCGAGGCTCGACACGCCACTGTTGCGGTGGCCACCACGGCGCCCCAGGTGGCCCTGGATGCTGCCAGCGTGGAGTTGCTTCTGCTCGCTGCTCTTCAGGCAGCGATCCAGGAGGCACACCCGGGTGATGAAATAGGGATTGATTTCGGCGAGCAGAAGGCGAATCGCATCACCGTGCTGCTGGACTGCGAGCCGAAACGACAACTCATCGCCGATGCGGCAGCAGTCGATCAACTCCAGAGTCTGGCCGCCCATCTGGGCGCCAAGGTGGAGATCGGTGAGCAACTGGTGATCTCGCTGCCGCTGCGTTCGCCTCAGCCGTCTCCGGTGAGCGCCGGATTAATCAAGGCGTCGGACGATGTCGCTGGCCGTGGTGAGGGCCATCACGGCCAGCCCGGCGCTCTCTAGCGTCGCTCTGCCCCCCTCCTCCCGGTCCACGAGCGCCAGCACCCCGAGGATCGTTCCTCCCGCCGCGCGAACTGCGTCGACAGCTCGCAGTGCTGACCCTCCTGTGGTGATCACGTCCTCGATGATGACGACGCGATCTCCCGAGACAAAGGGGCCTTCGACAAGCCGCCCGGTACCGTGATCCTTGGCCTGTTTGCGTACCGTGAATGCGCGGATGCTACAGGGGGCATGGACGCTGGCAACGGCGATGGCGTAGCTGATGGGGTCAGCGCCGAGTGTCAGCCCGCCCACGGCATCGGGTGTCCACGTTACGGTGTGCAGCGCAGCAAGCGCCAGCGGGCCGATCAACGCGAGACCATCCGGGCTCATTGTGGTAAGTCGCGCGTCAATGTATAACGTGGACTCACGCCCGCTGGCGAGCGTGAACTGCCCGCGTTGTGCCGAGCGTCGGGCGAGCATTTCGAGGAGGCGGTCGTGATCGGTCATGAGTAGGACGGAGCTTAGTCTCACCGGCGAGCACGGTCAATCGACACCGGCAGATGCTGCGGCACGTGTGGGCCTGGGTCTGCTGGCGCGATTTCTCGGCGCGGTATTTCTGGTGCTCCTGGGAGGATTGCTGCTGCTGGATCGCGCGCTGCTCCGTGCGAATCGCAATCAGGCAGAACTCGATGCGCAGGCTGGCGCGCTCCTGTCAGCATCCTTTCTTTCTGCGCAGAGTGCCTTCCTGGACCGCGTATCTGCCATTTCCGGAAGTGATGTCGTACGAAGTGACAGCGCCTACGTGCATCGGACGCTGTACCGTCTCGCCGCGGGAACCACCGGCCTGCGCGAGCTCTGGGTCGTCGACTCGCTCGGGAGCGTGTCATTCCAGCTGTCGAATGATTCCGCTGGGATTGCCATCCCCGCCGAGGTGGGAACCCGGATCCGTCAGCAGCATATCGGTCAACGATTGGCGATGGTCGTGACCCACATCGGCCCGGGACACGCCCTGATCTCGATGATGCGACCTGCGACGAATGAACGCGGGGATTTTCGTGGCAGCGTGGGCGCTGTGTTCGATGGCGAAGCCCTTCGCACCTTGCTCGACCGCACACGGCCGGATACGCGACTGACGCTGGTGGTGCTGTCGGGTATCGATACGGTCACTGCAATCGGCGATCCCCGGGGAGGGTCGCAAGGGCTCGCCGAGGGGCGGGCGCTGGCGCTGCTGCCGAACGGAGGCACGTGGCAGGTGCGGTCCACGCATGCGCTGGCCACGCGCTCATTGCGATTCGCGCTCTGGGCGCTGGGGGTTCTGGGAGTATTGTTCCTGGCTCTTGGCTTGTTGCGCGAGCAGCGCCGGGCACTCGACGTCGCCAGTCGGTCGCTGGAACTGGAGCGACTCTATCGCGATGTACAGCGCGCCAATCAGGCCAAGAGTGAATTTCTGGCGAATGTCTCGCACGAGTTGCGCACG
>JBBSVF010000436.1:0-2136 GCA_038233745.1 Gemmatimonadales bacterium | reverse complement strand
GCGCTGCCCCTGCCGCGCGCACCACGTACCACACTGAGCGTGTGTCGCATGGGAGGCGGGATCAGCGTGAACGCCATTCCCGAGGAGGCCTGGATCGAAGTCGATCTCCGGTCCACCTCCGCCAACGTCATCGCAGCCTGTGTCGCCGAAGTGGAACAGGCGGTGCGCAAGGCCGTGCATCAGGAGAATGCCCGCCGCTCACCCGGGTCGGATCCGCTGCACGTGGAGGTCAGCACGATCGGCGACCGCCCCTGCGGACGCCTCGACGATGAGCACTCGCTGGTGCAGATCGCCAGGGACGCCACCCATTCCATCGGCCGGCGCGCCGCGACAGCAACGGCGTCCACGGACGCGAATGTGCCGATCAGCCTCGGCGTTCCAGCCATTGCGATCGGAGCCGGTGGCACCGGAGGGGGCGTGCACACGGCTGCAGAATGGTTCGACAACACGCACGGGCACCTCGGGCTCGCTCGCGCACTCACCATCATCACCGGAGCCGCAGGGCTCACCGCATGCCAATGAACTCTCGACACCTCTGGACTGCGCTGGCACTCGCGACGTCGACCGCCTGCGCGAGCGCGACGCTCGTTCCTCGATCCTCGCCCACCTACAGCGACACTCACCCGGTTCTCGCACCCGCGCCCCTGCCCCCGCCTGTTCGCGCAGACTGGCGACCCCTCCTCGGAGAGTATGGCGGAACGGGCCAGCAGCGCGTCGTGCTGGAGAACGGCGGTGAGCTCACGATCGTCGACAGCCTCGGCGGCATTCTTCACCTGATACCGGCCGGCGAGCGCACCTTCCGGGCGAGCGACGGTTCATCCGTCGCCTTTGGTGGGGGCAGCAGCGGGCATATCGCGGAGCTTCGCATCGCGACTGTCGCCTTTCTGCGACGACAGGTGGGTCCGGAAGAAGGCACGTCGCAGCTGCAACTGAAGCCGGTGCGACCCATCAGCGATATCCGTGCGGAGGCACTTGCCGCCAGCCCGCCCGCGGAGGCCGCAACCGCGCGGCCATTCGATCTCGTGGAGCTGGCGCTGCTCGACAGCAGCATCCATCTGGAGATCCGCTACGCGTCCACCAACAACTTTCTTGGCACGCGCTTCTATGACGAGCCGCGAGCATTTCTGCAGCGTCCCGCGGCCGAGGCGGTGGCGCGCGCGAGCGAGGCACTTCACCGTCTGGGCTACGGGTTGCTGGTGCACGACGGCTATCGCCCCTGGTATGTGACCCGGATGTTCTGGGATGCCACGCCGCTGGACAAACGCTGGCTGGTGGCGAATCCGGCGCAGGGCTCAAAGCACAACCGCGGCGAAGCCGTCGACCTCACGCTGTACGATCTGACAACCGGACTGCCGGTTGAAATGCCGAGTACCTATGACGAGAGCACGGATCGCGCGTACGCCGAGTATCCGGGGGGCACATCGCAGCAGCGGTGGCACCGCGCGCTGCTGCGGAGGGCCATGGTGGCGGAGGGATTCATCGTGAATCCCACTGAGTGGTGGCACTTCGACTACCGGGACTGGCGCGACTACCCGATCGGAAACGTGCCTTTCGACCGGCTCAGGTAGTCTCGCGCCACTCGTACGTGCTCAGGCGCGCTCGGCCCGGATTTCCGAGTCGTCGGAGACGGTGAGCTCACCAGTCAGGCCCTCGATCACCACCGAGTCCCCCACCAGCGAATTGCGCAGCGTCGAGCCCGACACCTTCGACTTCTTTCCGATGATGGTGTCGGTGAGTGTCGAGCCATCCACGATCGTGCCTTCGCCGAGCGTGACGTTCGGTCCCACGGTGGAGTTGGAGATCGTGACGCCGTCCTCGATGTACACCGGCTCGTTGATCGTGACGCCCGCACCCAGATTTTTCGGACGGCGCGCCGCGCCCTTCTCGAGCACCGTGCGATTCGTGGCGAGAAGCGTGTCGAGCTTTCCTGCGTCGTACCAGCCTTCCACGTCCACCACCTTGAGTCGTGCGCCGTGGTCGATCATGTACTGGAAGGCGTCGGTGAGGAAGTACTCGCCCTTGTGCGTCGGCTGCTTGAGTACGTGGTGGATGCCCTCGTACAGCAGGCGCCAGTTCTTCACGTAATACAAGCCGATGTTCGCCCGCTTGGAGATCGGCGTATCCGGCTTCTCCACG
>JBBSVF010000435.1:0-2139 GCA_038233745.1 Gemmatimonadales bacterium | reverse complement strand
GTGGCAGGAGCGCGGCCGGCAGCTTTGCCATGGTCACCGTGCCGGTGGACGCATGCTCGGGCGAGGGCTGCAACGCACCGTTCACCGCGAAGGTGTCGATGTGCATTCCCGATGTGAGGTAATCTGCGCTCGCGCTGCCCTCTCGCGGAACGCCCGGCTTGTGGATGTTCAGGAAGAGCCGGATCGCGAGGCTCTTCAGTGTATCGGGACTGTTGTTCCAGTAGGTGATGGTCTCGGTGCCGCGCACGGTGCGATCCGGGGGCAGCGCCGTGACGGTGATGGCGTACCGCCCATGGTTCTGCCAGTAGCGCGCACCGGGCTTTCCATCACGCGCACGGGTGCCGGCGGCGTAGGCCTGGCGCACGGCGCGGGGCATGTAGAGCGAACCCTGCGCGTGTGCGGCCGGGGCAGCGATGGCCGCCGCAACGATGAGCGTTGCAAGGCGCGGAGCGACGAGGCTCATGGCTTCACCTCTTTCGCGGTGGCGTAGTAGTTCACGTCGAGCGCGAGGGGCGACGAGACACCCTCGAGGCGCTGCCAGGTGGTGGTTGGCGAGAGCTGACGCACGGTGCCGCCCACCGTGGTGCGCACAGGCATGTCGAAGCCGGGCACCACGTTGGCCCAGCGATACGACAGCGTGTTGCCGGTGAACGAGTATTCGAGCACCGGCACCTTTGTGGTGGTGAGGTACTGCGCGAACACTCGTGAGAGATCCACGCCGGTGGAGCGCGAGATATAGTCCTGCACCTGTTGCCCGGTGACGATCTGGTGGCGGAACTGGCTCTGGAGACCGCGCAGCGTCTGCATCCACCGCGCGTCGTCATTCACGATCTGGCGGATGGTGAGCAGCATGTTTGCGCCCTTGTAGTACATGTCGCCCGAACCCTCGTGCTGCACGCCGTAGGTGCCGACAATGGGGCGATCGTTCTGGATGCCGCGCCGCACACCGCGAATGTATGTGGCCCCCGCCGCGGGCCCGCTCTGGCATTCCACGTAGATCCCCTCGGAGTACATCGCGAACGCCTCGTGCACCCACATGTCCGCGATGTCGGCCGTGGTGAGACTGTTGCCCCACCATTCGTGAGCGCTCTCGTGGATGATGATGTAGTCCCACGTCATGCCGAGCCCCGTGCCGGAGAGATCGCGGCCCAGGTAGCCGTTGCCGTAATGATTGCCGTACGCCACCGCGCTCTGGTGCTCCATGCCCAGATGCGGCGTTTCCACGAGCTTGTAGCCGTCGGCATACCACGGGTACGGGCCGAACCACCGCTCGAAGCAGGCCATCATCGGCTTCACCTGCGCGAACTGACGGTGCGCAGCGTCTTCGTGATACGCGAGGGGCCAGAAGTCGAGGGTGAGTGGGCCGCTCTCGCCGGCGTAGAGATCGGTGAAATGCGCGTATGTGCCGGCGTTCAGCGAGATTCCATAGTTGTTCACGGGATTGGTGACGAACCACTCGTACGTCGTGGTGCCATCGGCGTTCACCGTGGTGGATCGAAGGCGGCCGTTCGACACATCCGTGATGCCGGCGGGCATCGTGATGGCCACGCGCTGGCTGTCCGGCTCATCGGCCTGGTAGTCCTTGCCGGGCCACCACGCACTGGCACCGAGGCCTTGCACCGCTGTCGCGATCCACGGGTTGCCGAGGCTGTCGCGGGTCCAGACGAAGCCACCGTCCCAGGGGGCCTGGAGGGCCACGCGCGGCCGACCGTGATAGTACACGGCCACCATCCCCGTGGAGTTCATCGCCTGCGCGGAGGGCAGCGAGAGGTACAGCGCATTGCTGTCTCGGCGCGCCGTCACGCGCGCGCCGTTCTGGACGATGCTGTCCACCATCAGCGGCTGGCGGAGATCCACCTGCATCTCTCGCGCGGGGCCGGTGACGCGGTAGGTCATCGTGTTCACGCCGGAGATGCTGCTGTCGGCGGGCGAGACGCGCACGTGGAGGTCGTTGAAGAGCAGGTCCCACCACGCGCGTTCCGGAGTGTTGGAGCCGCGGATGGAATCAGCGTGCGAGAAGACGGGGGCCTGCGCGATGGCCAGCCTCGGTGAGATCGCGAGGCAGGCCAGGAGGACTGTGCGTTTCATGACACCAAGCTACCCCGGCGGGGGGCGATGGGGCCATTGCGACGGAGGGCT
>JBBSVF010000434.1:0-2140 GCA_038233745.1 Gemmatimonadales bacterium | reverse complement strand
CTTCTCCAGCCGCACGAGATCCGACAGGTAGGTGCCATAGCCGCTCTTGCCAAGCGACGAGGCCAGTGCGAGCAACTGTTCGTCGTCGATGTAGCGGAGGCGCCACGCGATTTCTTCGGGCGAGGCGATCCGGAGCCCCTGGCGCCGCTCGATCGCCTGCACGAACTGCGACGCCTCGGCCAGCGACTCGTGAGTGCCCGTGTCCAGCCACGTGGTGCCGCGGCTCAGCACTTCCATGCGCAGCCGCCCTGCATCCAGATAGGCGCGATTCACGTCAGTGATCTCGTACTCACCCCGAACAGAAGGCGCGAGTGACGCGGCAATCCGGCAGACATCACGGTCGTAGAAATAGAGACCCGTGACCGCGATGCGGGACTTCGGCTGCGCGGGCTTCTCCTCCAGGCCAACCACGCGTCCGTCGTCCGCGAGCTCGGCCACCCCGTAACGCTCCGGATCGCTCACATGGTAGCCGAAGATCGTGGCGCCCTCGGCCATCGCATCGGCGGCATGCAGCTGGTCGCCAAGCCCTGAACCGTAGAAGATGTTGTCGCCAAGGACGAGCGTCGATGGTGCCTCGCCCACGAACTCGCGACCAATGACGAACGCCTGCGCCAATCCGTCAGGCTGTTCCTGTTCCGCGTACTGCAACTCGACGCCCCACTGTGAGCCATTGCCAAGGAGCTGGCGAAAGCGCGGGAGGTCGCTGGGGGTGGAGATCAGGAGGATCTCGCGAATTCCCGTCAGCATCAGCGTCGATAGCGGATAGTACACCATCGGCTTGTCGTACACTGGCAACAATTGCTTGCTGACGACGAGCGTGAGCGGGTGCAGCCGGGATCCCGAGCCGCCCGCGAGAATGATCCCGCGACGATCAGACATGGGCGTCGCCGGAATGGGGGAGCAGTCCCAGACGCTCTGTCCGATAGGCTCCGGACATCACGCGCGCAGTCCAGTCGCCATTGTCCAGGTACCAGCGCACAGTGTCGCGAATGCCGTCCGCGAAGGTGACGGAAGGGTACCACCCCAGGTCGCGCTGCAGCTTCGACGCGTCGATGGCATAGCGCAGATCGTGTCCTGGACGATCGGCCACGAAGGTGATGAGCGAGGCGTGCGCAGTTCCGTCCGGGCGCGGCGCCAGCTCATCGAGCACCTCGCAGATCGCGGTGACAACCTGCAGGTTCGTGCGCTCGTTGTTCGCGCCCACGAGGTAGGTGGCCCCGGGAACGCCCCGGTCCAGCACCGCGAGGAGTGCGCGGACATGATCGTCCACATGCAGCCAGTCCCTCACATTCGCGCCGGTGCCGTAGACCGGCAACGATTCCCCTGCTAGCGCACGCATCGTGACCAGGGGAATGAGCTTCTCCGGAAACTGGAAGGGCCCGAAGTTGTTCGAGCAGTTCGTGGTGATCGTCGGCAGTCCGTAGGTATGGTGCCAGGCACGCACGAGATGATCCGAGGCCGCCTTGCTTGCAGAATACGGCGAGCTGGGACGATACGGACTGTCTTCGGTGAACTGTCCGCTTTCACCGAGCGAGCCGTAGACCTCGTCGGTGGAGACATGGACGAAGCGGAATGCATCACGCCGGTCCGCAGGGAGGGAGCGCCACCACCCCAGTGTCTCCTGCAGCAGGATGAAAGTGCCGGTGACGTTGGTGGACACGAACTCCGCAGGTCCGTCGATGGAGCGGTCGACGTGGGATTCAGCAGCCAGATGCAGGATGGCGGACGGCTGCGATTCCGCCAGCACCCTGCGCATGGCCGCCTCATCGCGGATATCTGCCTCCACGAACCGCAGGCGGGGGCTCTCCAGCGCGGCGTCGAGCGACTCCGGATTGCCCGAGTAGGTGAGGGCGTCGACGACCGTCACTGACCGGTCGGTGTCCCGCAGGAGGGTGCGCACGACGGCGGAGCCGATGAAGCCCGCCCCGCCGGTGACCAGCAGGGAGCGCATTACGGACCGCCGCGCACCGCAGCGCGCTGGAGAATCAGGTGGGAGTGACGGAAAAAGGGCGCAGGGCTGAGCACTCTGTAAGGTAGGCCGGTTGCCGAAGGTTCTGGAAGCGCTGCAGCGCACCTGGGCCTATCGTTACCGGCGCAGAACGCGTTTCGGTATATTTCGGGATATGACCCGAACTGTCCT
>JBBSVF010000433.1:0-2144 GCA_038233745.1 Gemmatimonadales bacterium | reverse complement strand
TTGCTCTTCCTGTGGCGGCCGGAACTGCAGATCCTTCGCTGCGCTCAGGATGACATGTTCGCTGATGTCGCCCTGAGCGAAGCGAAGGGCCTGCAGGTGCAGTTCTTGTGTTTTACCGCGCACAGACGAACTGCAGGTCCAGGATGACATGTTGCGCTGATGTCGCCCTGATCGAAGCGAAGGGCCTGCAGTTGGGGTACTCGGTCACTGAGCATACCGCAGAATGTCATACAGGAAGTGCACACCGAACCCGACATTGTCCAGCGAGATCCGTTCGTCGTTCCCATGCACGCCGCGCTGCGCATCGGCCATGTTCACGCGGAAGGGATCCAGCCCATACGTCACGATCCCCAGCCGGCGATAGCTCGGCCGGTCGGTGGCGCCGGTCATCATCGAGCTCGTGACGAACACTTCGGGATTGCGCTCGCGCGCCGCGCGCTCGATGGCGCGAAAGAGATCGGTATTGGTGGGGCTTTCGAACGGCGGCTTGGGCGCAAGCAGCGGCGTGAAATGCACCGCGGTGTCGTTCACGATGCGGCGCAGTGTCGCGATCATGGAATCCGGGATCTGGTCGGGGAGCAGCCGGATGTCCAGCTCCGCCGTCGCCTGCGCCGGAATCACATTCGTCTTGTTGGAGCCGGTGAGGCCGGTGAGCGAAATGGTGTTGCGCAGAATCGCATTCCAGTACACGTCGTTCAGGATCCACGCGCGGGCACGCGGCGTCTTCAGCGCCGCGGTGACATCAGACAGCCAGCGTCGCTGCTCGCCGGTGTAGAGACGGCTGATGTCGCGAAAGTACTTCTGCACGCCGGGGGTGGCGTGCAACGGCGTCTCGTAGCGCGCGATGCGATCGAGCGCCGCCACCAGGCGAGGAACCGGGTTGGCGCGCGTCGGACGCGAGCCATGCGACGGCGTGCCATTCACCGTGACCTTCTGCCAGAAAGTGCGCTTCTCCGCCACACCCACGCTGTAGTACTCCAGCCGCCCATCCCGCACCGCGTTGTCACCACCCTCGGTGAACAAATACTCCACGTCGCGCAGCAGATCGGCGTGCCGGTCGACGAACATGATCCCGCCAGTGGAACCGAGCTCCTCGTCGGCGTTGGCAATGAAGACGATGTCGCGGGTGAGTGGCACACCGCTTCGCTTCAGCGCCACCAGTGCCATCAGGTGCGCGACCCCTTCACCCTTCATGTCCAGCGCTCCTCGCCCGTACAGATAGCCGTCGCGAATCTCACCCGAGAAGGGCGGGACCCTCCACGACGCAGGCGTCGCCGGCACCACATCCATGTGCTGCACCAGCGCGATCGCGCGCTTGGAGCCATCGCCGCGCAGCCGCGCGTACAGATTCGCGCGCCCCGCCCCCAGCTCGGCGGTGTCCATGATCTGCGCCTCGATGCCCTCCTTCTCCAGGAACGCCTTCAGGAAGCGGGCGGTCTCCAGCTCGTTGCCGGGCGGGTTGGTGGTGTTGATGCGGAGATACTGCTGCAGCACCCCCACCGCCTCGGTCTGCAGGGCGGCCCAGTCGACAGGGCGCGCGGGAGCAGCCTGAGCCCAGGCGCTTGCGGGAAGCGCGATCACCAGCGCGGACAACAATGACAGACGTCGCATGACACCATTGGGGAAAGGAGACAGCTCAGGATCGCGCCCAGTGCACGCGCTGGCAAGGCACGGGAAACCTTCCCGGGCGTTCATCGTACGAATGAGCAGAGAATCCTCCCACCGAAGGACCCCATGCTCGTTCCCCTGATCGTCGCCCTGCTCCAGACCACCACACCAGCCGCGACGCAGGCGACGAAGGCGACGAAGGCGACGCAGGACACCGCCGCGCGCACCGACAGCGCGCGCAGGACGCCACGCACAGCGAAGGTGCCAAAGCGAGTGGAGGTGACACCGGAACTCTATCGCACGGCGTTCGCCGACGCGGCCGCCCGCTCGCTCCTGGCCGTCGCGCGCCGCGCACGCAGCAGCCAGGACTCCGCGCTCACGAGCTACGACGCCACCACCTACCAGCGCGTGTCCGCAGGCATCGCCGTGTCACCCATCGGCCGCGAGCGACTGGCCTTCCGTACGGAGCAGGCGACGCATGTGCGCTGGCGCCGCGGTACCGGCGCCTACGTGGAGGTCACCGGCGCCCGCTCGGC
>JBBSVF010000432.1:0-2146 GCA_038233745.1 Gemmatimonadales bacterium | reverse complement strand
CCTCCATTATACGGTAGACGGATTCGCGTCCGCTCGCGCTCTCCTCGTCGGTCAATTGTCCGAGGAGTCGCAATCGGTCCATGGTGCGCAGGCATTCGACTCCGGCCAGCTCGCTCGCGACTCCAAGGAGCACTGAATCCCACTCGGCGAGCCGACCAGGCTGCCCGAGCACCACGCGGAGGATGACAGATGAATCGAGATACGCGATCACGCGTCGGTGCGGCGGTCTTCGAGCAACAACGCCACCGCATCGGACGTGAGTTTCGCCGGCGGCGGGAGCGGAATGTCGCCAAGGCGGCGATACGTCGCGAGCGGTTCACGCACCACGAGCGACCGATCCGCGACGAACGGAACGATGCGCGCGACAGGGGTGTCCCGGTCCATGATCGTGAGATCATGACCCTTGCGGACCGCGCGGAGATACTCACTGAGCCGCGCCTTCAGCTCCGCAACGCCAACGGGCTTCATGGTCGTATGCTAGTCATATCTGGTCATGAGCGCCAGTACGCGATCACGTTCTCGCGGCGCGAGCGGCCAGCATCCGCAACTGGCACGGGAAGTCCGCGACGGTCTGCAATAGTCACCAGTACGGCGGCGGATCCGGCAATCCGGCCCGCTTTGCCAGCGCCCGCATCCGTGGGTCCTTCCGGATCGGGTCGGTCGCGAACGACCAGTACAGCACGCCGATGCCGGATGATCCCGACCGGAGCGCACGCTCCAGCCACTCGAATGCACGGTCGTAGTCGCCAAGGGACGACCACACCCGAGCCGGAGTGTCCTCCCGGAAATACCGAACGCCGGAGCGGGCCTCGGCGTCGATCGTCGTCGCGAGTTGACGTGCCTCGGCCGCCTGTCCCGACAAGGCCAGCGCCTGCACCAGACTCGCCCGTGCACCGCGTGCCACGCGGATGTCCGGGTTCGCTGCCCGCCGACGATAGATGGGGATGGCCTGCTCCGGGCGTCCCTCGGCCACCGCGATCGCGGCGCTGCAGCTCTCTCCCGCCTGCATCTCCACCAGCCTGTCGCAGTACGTGCGAGCTGCCGCGCGATCTCCGAGCTTGAGGAAATATGTAGAGGCTGAATTCAGCACCTCAGGGGACGTTGGATCGCGCGCACCCTCATGCCGCACGAAGGCGGTCGCGGAGTCGCGCTTCCCCGTCGTCCAGAGAGCCGAGCTGTAGTAGGACGTGGAGAACTGCTGACCTGGCGACGTCCGGAGCGCGTCGCCCATGAGCCGCTCGGCCAGCGCCGGGTCGTGCTCGTAGAAAAATGCCGTAGTCCCGCGCACGAACAGGAGCTCAGGCGACATCGAGTCGATCGCCGCAGCGCGATCCATCGCGTTGCGCATCTTCGGCACCGCTTCGCGCGGTGCCATGAAGTCGTCGGCCAGCATGCCCCACGAATCGGCGATGCCGCTCCACGCCGCGGCATACTGTGGGTCCTTCGCCACCGCCTGCTCGAACAGGGCGAGCGCCGTCCGGATGTCCGGCTCCGTGTATTTCTCCTGGATGTATCGCCCTCGCAGGTACAGGTCGTGCGCCTCCGGGTTCACCGTGCGCTGCGCGGCGAGCCGACGCTGGCCGTCGCCAAAGGTGACGCGCAGCGCCGAGGCGATGGCGCGCGCGACCTCGTCCTGCACTTGGAAAGCGTCCTTCGCATCCCGGTCGTACGTCTCCGACCAGAGGATCGAGCCGTCGTTCACGCTGGAGAGCTCGGCGGTGAGTCGCATGCGTTCGCCCGAGCGCCGGATGCGTCCAACGAGCACCGCGCCCACCGACAGCCGCTGGCCCAGCGCCTTCGTATCTCCCGGAAGCGCCCTCAGTGCTGCCATCGTGGCGCTGCGCGACGCCACCTTGAGTCCGGCGATCTTGGCCACGGTCGACGTGAGCTCGTCCGTCATGCCGTCGGCGAAGAACTGTGTGGCGGTATCGCCACCGATGTTCTCCAGGGGAAGCACCGCGACGGATCGGGGCGCGTTCGCGGCCTCGGCATCCTGGGCACGGTGCGAGGTGCGCCATGCAGCGAATGCTACGGACGTGATGACCACGAGCCCCGCCGCGATGGCCGCGATCGTCGCAACGCGTCGGCGCGAGGAGCGCTGTGTCGGCGCGGGGCCCGTGCCCGTGGTCACCCCTTCGAGGGCCTG
>JBBSVF010000431.1:0-2159 GCA_038233745.1 Gemmatimonadales bacterium | reverse complement strand
TGCATGTCGAGCGCGAGCAGCGACACGTTCGGCAGCCCCGACGCCAGTCGCGCCACACGCAGCACATCGTCGAATGGAATGCCGAACTTCGCTCCCTTCTCGCCGGTCTTGATGTAGCGATGCGAGCTGTCGACGGCCACCTCGGGATTCACCCGGATCCCCACCGGCGCGGTGACACCCAGCTCTCCTGCGATCCGGTCCAGCAGCACCACCTCGGCTTCGGACTCCACGTTGATGAGCAGTACGCCGGCCTGCAGCGCTTCCCGCAGCTCGTGCTCTTCCTTGCCCACGCCACCGAACAGGATGTCAGCTCCGGCAAACCCCGCGGTAAGCACGCGATGCAGCTCGCCCCCGGACACCACGTCCACCCCGGCACCGAGTCGCCGCAGCTCCTGCAGCAATCCGCGGTTGGAGTTGGCCTTGAGGGTGTAATGGATGCGGTGCGGCATCGCACCGAGCGCCGAGTCGAGACGCGTGTAGCGATCGCGGACCATCGCGGTGCTGTACACGTACGCCGGCGTCCCCACCGCGTCGGCAATGCGATCGAGCGGCACCCCTTCACACGACAGAGTGCCGTCCACGCGAGCGAAGCCCGCCGTCAGTATGCCTTCGCCCACAACGCCTCTGCCGTCGCTGTGGAACCACACTTGAGACACGTCGACGGCGCTTCCGCCGATCTGAACTCCTCATCGGGCAGGCACCGGATGGTCGCCTTCGTCTCCTCCTTGATCGCGGCCTCGCACGCCGCGCTTCCGCACCACCCGGCGTACACGAACCCACCCGGGCCATCCATGAGCGCGCGGAACTCACCGTACTCCATGGGCCGCCGGTAACTGTTGGCCTCCCGCCGCTCCAGCGCCGCGGCCAGCATGTCGCGCTGCATCGCCGACAGCGTCTCGTTCACCTCTTCACCAAGCGTATCCAGCGACACCGGCCGCTTCTCCCGCGTGTCACGCCGCACGAGCACGCCGGTGTTCGACGCGAGATCCCGTGGTCCGAGTTCGAGCCGCAGCGGAATGCCGCGCAGTTCCCACTCGTAGTACTTGGCGCCCGGCTTCATTCCGTCGCGGGCGTCCACGTGAATGCGCAGTCGCGCACTCTCACGACGATCCCACGCGCCGAGCGACGCGCGGATGCGCTCCGCTGCCTCGAGCACCGCGGCGCGATCTTCGTCGGTGCGATAGATGGGCACGATCACCAGCTCGATCGGCGCCAGCAGGGGCGGCACGCGCAGCCCGTTGTCGTCGCCATGCGTCATCACAAGGCCGCCCACCATGCGCGTGGACACACCCCAACTGGTGTTCCACGCATGCTCCGTGGTGCCGCTCTCGGACTGGAAGGTGAGATCGAACGCCTTCGCGAAGTTCTGCCCCAGATTGTGCGAGGTGCCGGCCTGCAACGCCTTGTTGTCCTGCATCATCGCCTCGCACGAATAGGTGCGCAGTGCGCCCGCGAACCGCTCGGCTTCCGTCTTCTGGCCGGTGATCACCGGCATGGCGATGTAGCCCTCCATGAAGTCGCGGTAGACGCCGAGCATCAGCCGCGCCTCCGCCTCCGCTTCATCATGCGTGACGTGCGCGGTGTGCCCTTCCTGCCACAGGAACTCGGTGGTTCGCAGGAACAGGCGGGTGCGCATTTCCCACCGGACGACGTTCGCCCACTGGTTGATCAGGAGGGGCAGGTCGCGATAACTCTGCACCCATTTGGCGAACATCGAGTAGATGATCGTCTCGGACGTGGGGCGCACCACGAGCGGCTCGTCCAGCAGCTTTCCGCCGCCATGCGTGACGACGGCTGCCTCGGGCGCGAAGCCTTCGACGTGCTGCGCCTCCTGGTGCAGGAACGACTCGGGGATGAAGAGCGGGAAGTAGGCGTTCTGGTGGCCGGTGGCCTTGAACATGTCGTCGAGGGCGCGCTGCATCCGCTCCCAGATGCCATAGCCGTTGGGACGAATCACCATGCAGCCTCGCACCGGCGAATGGTCGGCCAGCTCGCTCCTGAGCACCACCTCGTTGTACCACGCGCTGAAGTCCGCCGCGCGGGTCGTCAACTTCTTGTCGTCAGCCATTCGTGCCGTCGTTCGGGAGAATCTCGAAACTTCGTGCGCCGCTGGAGTGCGCCGCCCTCTTCTGCTTGGCGATGGGCTGTGGGCGCAGCGC
>JBBSVF010000430.1:0-2171 GCA_038233745.1 Gemmatimonadales bacterium | reverse complement strand
GCAGCGTACTGTGCTCTCGCTCTATTATTTCGAGGAGCTCAATGCACGGGAGATCGCCGAGGTGATCGGCGTGAGCGAGTCCCGCGTCTCGCAGATCCGGTCGCGGGCGCTGGCAGACCTCCGCGCGATGATGGCGCCGCACCTGGCCGTGGCCTGACCTGCCCGTTCGGCGCTCAGCCGCCGCGCTCCTGTCGTCGCACTGCCAGCAAGGTCGGCAGCGTCACTGTGCAATGTCCTTTGAACTCATGCACCGTGGCGTGACAGCGCGACGCAAGCGATCGCCCGTCCAGACCGAGCGTCCCCTGCATGGACATCCGGATCTCGTCGTCATCGCCCTCCACGGCGATTTGCGGCGCCTCCTCATCCAATCCTGCAGGGCCTGGGCCGGCGGCGTCCATGAGCAGGAGGACGAGCCGGAGGAACATCCACCCGGTCACGCGCACGGGCACGAGTCCGGGGGTCACGCCCACGGCCGCGCGCTCCCTGGTCTGTCGTGGATCGTTGAGCAGGATGGCGCGGGCACGTTCGATCACCGAGGCCACTTCCAGCGGCTCGTCGGAACCGGCTCGTGTCGCAATGGCAGAAAGCTGTGCGTTGAGGGCCTGAACGCGCAGCAGTTCTTCCCGCAGCACGCCGGTTTCGACGGCCTCGTCGCCCATTGCCGCGAGTTCCACGTGTGCTCCGAGCGCCGTGAGCCGGTTGTTCATGGAATGCACGAGGCCGCGCTGCAGGCGTTCACTGAGCAGTGGCCATTCACTGCGGGAGACATCCATCGACGCATCGTTCGTCATGGAGCGCGAAGTTATCTGCCGGGTGAAGAGTCGCCAGTGTCGATGGCTTCGCAGAGGGCACGTTGCCTGAGCGGTGTCCAGTTGCGTGATGCTGCACAGGCTAGCACGATTGTCGCTCTCGCAGCGGCGTCACTCACACCCGCCCCTTCCCGCATGATCGCGTCCCTGACGCTCGCACTGTTCCTTGCCTCGGCTTTACCGCCGGATACCAGCTTCACCTTGTCGCAGGACAGTATTGGCGCTCCCGTCGTCGCGGCGGCGGCGAGTGGCGTGCTCCTCGAGCGCATTGCCGAGCCGGACACGGTGGCTGTCCGGCGTCGCCCACGCGCGGTGGAGGTGTCGGACTCCTACGAAACGCGCCTGCGCATCCATCGCTATGGCTCGTACCTGATGTATCCGCTGTTCGCGATCCAGACGGTGGCTGGAAATCAGCTGATCCAGGACCCCACGCGTCGGGATACCTGGCGCTCCACGCACTCCGTTACCGCCGGAGCCCTTGCCGGCGTCTTCGGCATCAACACGGTGACCGGGCTCTGGAACCTGTACGATTCACGCAATCAGCCGCAGGGGCGTGCCCGCCGGTATCTGCACACGGCGCTGATGCTCGCCGCCGATGCAGGCTTCACCTACTCCGGCATCAAGCTGGCCGATGAGGCGAAGCAGAGTCAGAGCAAGCGTATCGAACATCGCAACTGGGCCTACGGCTCGATGGCCGCGAGTCTCGCCGGCGTGGGCGTCATGTACTTCTGGAAGGAATGATCGCCGCCATGCTGATTCCCCAGATCGCCGAATCGCTCGCGCACGTCGCCAAACCCTGGGCCTCGCTCTTCTCGGATTCCAAGGGTGTGTCCGCGGCCGTCCTCTTCTTTCATCTCGCCCCCCTCGTCACCGCCGCCGGAACGGCATTCGCCGCGGATCAAACAACGTTGCGCGTGTTTCGCGACACCCCTGACGAACGCTCGCGGCATCTCGCGGCTCTTGCCCGCACCCATGGTTTTGTGGTGGGCGGGCTCGCGGTCTCGATCATCAGCGGCATCCTGCTCTTCCTGTCGGACGTGGAGACCTTCTGGGCCTCGCCAGTCTTCTGGATCAAGTTGTTTCTCGTACTGCTGCTACTCGTGAATGGCGGCCTCATACTCCGAACCGAGAAGGCCCTCGGCAACTCGCCGGACACGTCGGCACTCTGGTCCCGCCTCCGCAGGCTGTCCATCGCCAGCGGCGTCCTCTGGCTGGGGACAACCCTCGTGGGTGTGCTGCTCGCCAGCTACGCCTGAGGCCGGGTATCCCGCGCTGATCGCGAATCCTTTTCCGCGCGCCGGGTACTACTTCCAGTGGCAGCACCAGCCGTTGACACCTGAACGCGGAAACACGATGTCCGAG
>JBBSVF010000429.1:0-2193 GCA_038233745.1 Gemmatimonadales bacterium | reverse complement strand
TACGAGCAACGGCACCAACTCATGCGCGTGGTCTGGCAGCGCATGGCCCGCGAGATGGACAGCCGCTATCAGGTATCATCCGTCGGCGACGCCGTGAGATCGAACGAACGCCTCGCCTGATTTTCCTTTCTACTTCGTCCCCACGCCGTCATGTCCGCTACCATCGTCGACATCCACGCCCGCGAAATTCTCGACAGCCGCGGGAACCCAACCGTTGAAGCCGACGTCATTCTCTCATCAGGAGTGATGGGGCGCGCCGCAGTGCCCAGCGGAGCGAGCACTGGCGAGCACGAGGCGGTGGAGCTGCGCGACAAGGACGACGCACGTTACGGCGGCAAGGGCGTGCTGAATGCCGTGCAGAACATCGAGGAGACGATCGCTCCCGCGCTGGCGGGTGCCGATCCCACCGATCAGATGGGCATCGACGGCGCGCTGCTCGACATGGACGGCACGGCGAACAAGTCCAATCTCGGCGCCAACGCAATCCTCGCGGTGAGCATGGCTACCGCCCGCGCTGCGGCGCAGGAGGTCGGGATGCCCCTCTGGCGCTACCTCGGCGGCCCGCTCTCGCGCACCATGCCGGTGCCGATGATGAACATCCTGAACGGCGGTGCCCACGCCACCAACACCGTGGATTTCCAGGAGTACATGGTGATCCCCGTGGGTGCGGAGAGCTTCAGTGACGCGCTCCGCATGGGCGCCGAGGTGTTCCACTCGCTGAAGAAAGTGCTGGTGAGCCGCAAGCTCAGCACTGGCGTGGGTGACGAAGGGGGCTTCGCGCCAGATCTCAAGAGCGACGAGGAAGCCATCACCGTGGTGCTCGAGGCCATCGAGAAGGCAGGGTTCCAGCCCGGATCGGACATCGTGCTCGCGCTCGACTGCGCCGCGAGCGAACTGCACAAGGACGGACGGTACACCTTCAAGAAGTCCGGCGCGGGCACGCGCGACGCGGCGGGCATGGTGGAGCTCTACACCCGCTGGATCGACAAGTATCCCATCGTCTCCATCGAGGACGGGCTCAGCGAGGATGACTGGGCCGGCTGGAAGCTGCTCACGGACGCCATCGGCGATCGCTGCCAGCTCGTGGGCGACGACCTTTTCGTCACCAACACCGAGCGTCTCGCGCGCGGCATCTCCGAAGGCATCGCAAACTCCATTCTGATCAAGGTCAATCAGATCGGTACCCTCACCGAGACCCTCGAAGCAATCGAGATGGCGCGCAGCGCGGGCTACCTCTCGGTGATCTCGCACCGCTCGGGTGAGACTGAAGACACCTTCATCGCCGACCTGGCGGTGGGCACCGGGGCCGGTCAGATCAAGACCGGTTCGGCCAGCCGCAGCGATCGCGTGGCCAAGTACAACCAGCTCCTGCGCATCGAACAGCAGTTGGGCGGGATGGCCGAGTATCCGGGCGGCGCGATCTTTGGCCTCTAGTCGCAAGACTGCGTCGAACACCGCTCCCGCGAGCCGGTTCCGGCAGGTGCTCGTGGTGGCCGGTGTTCTCGCCGCACTTGTCTTCGCAGTGCAGGGCGGGGAATACGGCACGCGTGATCTCATGCGGCAGAAGACTCGCCGCCAGCAACTCTCCGCAACCAACGATTCGCTGCAGCATGTGATCGACTCCCTCAAGCAGTACCGTCGACGCCTGCTCACCGATGCGCGGTTGCAGGAACGCATCGCGCGCGAGGAATTCGGGCTCGTGCGCGGAGACCACGAAATTCTCTACCGGTTCGTGGAAGGCGGCCCATCCACGACAGTGATCGTCCCATGAGCCTGTCGAGCGAGCGGATACTGCGGCTGGAACGGTGGCTCTCGCTTCGCCCCAACGCTCGTTCGGACTGATACGTTAGTCTCACGTACGCTCGCCCTTCCTCACCCACTCCGGATCTTCCGATGCCGTCTCCTTTCCTTCGCCGCATCGTGCTCGGCCTCGCGACGCTCGCGACGCTCACGCCCGCCGCGGCTTCTGCGCAGCGCGCTGGCAACGGCGCGGCCGACTCCATTCGCTTCACCTATCCGTCCAATGCGCGCCTCGAGGCGCTCAAAGCCGAGGCATCGAAGGAGATCGATGCCCAGGCCAAGCAGATCCAGGTAATGGTCGACCAGGTGTTCTCGTACGGCGAGCTCGGCATGCAGGAGTTCGAGACCTCGAAGTACCTCACCGGTATCCTGGAGCAGAACGGCTTCACTGTG
>JBBSVF010000428.1:0-2196 GCA_038233745.1 Gemmatimonadales bacterium | reverse complement strand
GTGGGCTCGTCGGCAATCAGGACGAACGGATCGTTCACAAGCGCCCGTGCGATTGCAACGCGCTGCTGTTCGCCCCCGCTCAGTTCACGGGGCAGCGCCGTGCCCTTGCCACTGAGGCCTACCTGGGTAAGGGCACGCTGCACGCGAGGTCCGATCGTCGCTGCCGGCGAGCCGGTGGCCTCCAGAGCGAATGCCACATTCTGCTCGGCCGTGCGCGACTCGAGCAACCGGAAGTCCTGAAAGACGATGCCCAGTTTGCGCCGAAGCTGGGCGACGTCGCGCGCCGTGGCGACCGCGGAACTGGTTCCGCTCACGCGGACTTCTCCCTGCGTGGGCCGCTCCTCGAAGTAGATCATGCGGAGGAGCGTGGTCTTGCCTGCGCCACTGGGACCTGTCAGGAACACGAACTCGCCCTTGTTGATGAAGAGCGAGACGTCATCCAGGGCACTGCCGGTGCGGGGGTACGCCTTCGAGACGCGGGTAAAACGGATCATCTTGTCGAGACCAGAGCCCCACCCTCGTCGTCCACGTCGATGAGTGTCCAGGTATGTCCGGACGTTACGGTGTCGACGACAGCCTTCAACAGACCGATCAGGATGGGTCCGAGGAGGATGCCCGGCAGGCCGAAGGTGTACACGCCAGTGATGAGCGCCACGAACATCCAGTAGAAGTTCAGCACCCCCGAGCGGTCCGCAGCGAGCTTGGGGCGCAGGTAGTTGGAGATGAAGAAGGTGTTCACGAGTGTGCCGATCACGACCATGGCTATGGCCTGTGACGTGGCTTCCTTGAAGATGAAGAGCCAGAGCGCCACCGGCACATAGATGCTCCACGATCCCACGATCGGGAAGAAGCCGATGACGAACGACATCACCGCCAGTGCGCCGGCGAGGGGTACCTGAAAGGCGAGATTCATCACCAGAATGATCACCGACTTGAGGGTCTGCGTCACCAGCGTGGAGTAGATCGCGCCATACAGCACGCCGCTCACGTTGTTTTCGAGCGCGTGCCGCAGCTGCTCGTAGCGCGGCGGAATCTTGCCGGAGACATACGACGCGACCTTGTCCGCCTCCAGCAGGATGTAGAACGTGGTGAAGAGAAAGATGGTAGTCGCGATCGCGAAGCCCTTTACCGCCTTCTTGAGAATGAGTGGAATGCGCGTCCCGATCGCCGTGGCCTCGATCACCATGCGCTGCAGCGCCGAGCTTCCCGCCTCGCCCTTCAGGAAGGGAATGCGGCGCACGGCGGTATCGATCTTCGCGATGATCTCCTCCTGGTGCGCCGCCGCATACTGCACCACATCGGCGAGTTCCAGGTAGCTGTACGCCAGTACGACGAGAATCGGCAGGATCACGCCGAGCAGGGTGAGAATGGCCGACAGGGTGGGGCGACCTGTCAGGCGCTGCAACCGCAGGTGCAGCGGCCGGATGTAGAAGCCGATGATGAGGCCCAGGATCGCCGCCACGATCACGGTGCGCACCATGAACAGGAACAACGAGACCACCACCACGCCCAGCACCGTCGTGATGATGATGCGCCGCACTTCGGGCACCGTGAGATCGCCGATGCGGGAATTGCCGCGGCGCTCGATCCGGCGGCGCTCCGGCACAGGCAAGGGGGACGGTGTCAGCAGGTCGCTCATGACGTGAGTGCGTGTTCGAGGTCGGCGATGAGATCGTCGGGGTCTTCGAGCCCGATACTGAATCGCAGGAAGCCGTCGGGAATGCCGATGTGCGCGCGTTCCTCCGGGCTCAGGTGGGTGTGCGAGCTATAGCGCGGCTCGCTCACCAGCGTGTCTACCCCGCCAAGGCTGGGTGCGTGCCTGATGAGTCGCAGGCGGCGCAGGAACCGGGTCGTCGACCGCGCGCCGCCCGAGAGTTCAAGCCCGAGCATCGCCCCGAACGACGGCATCTGATCCTGCGCCACCTCGTGATCGGGATGGCTCGCGAGCCCAGGATAATGCACGGCGCGAATACCCTTCCGGTCACTCGCCCATGTGGCGATACGAGCGGTGTTTTCGTTCTGCCGGCGCACGCGGACGTCGAGGGTCTTGAGCCCACGGTCCAGCAGCCAGCAGGCGAACGGGTCGGGCGCCTGTCCCCACATCATCATCTTCTGCCGGACTTCCTCCACGTAGGGAGCGGAGCCCAGCACCGCCCCCCCGAGGGCATCGTGATGCCCGTTCAGGAACTTGGTGGT
>JBBSVF010000427.1:0-2213 GCA_038233745.1 Gemmatimonadales bacterium | reverse complement strand
GCCCCGTCGACCGGATGGTCGAGATCCGCGTCCGCCTCTCGGGCGCGCGACGCACGAACCCACATCGTGATCGTGCGTCCGCCGACCGTCCGGGTTCTCGTCTGCCACGGCCCGGCGGCGAAGGCGACGAAATACGTGCTGATGGGCTCCGACTGCGCAAAGCGGTGCGTGGTGTGCACCGCGCTCGTGCTATCGGTGGCTACGAGACGGCCGTTTCCGAGAGCGCGCCAACCGGGCGGTGTCTGCAGGGTCAGCGTGACCCGCGCCTTCAGATCGGGTTGATCGAAGCATGGAAACAACGCCTGCGCATCGGACGGCACCAGCAGTGTGTACAGGTAGTCGGCGTCATCGGTCGCATCGTGATACCGGATGATGCTCGCACCGGCTGGTGCGATCGCAGAGTGGAAGTCGGCGTCCACTACATTGCGGGCGCCGCGGCGCAGCAGCGCGGCCGGCACACGAAGATGGCCATTGGCTGCCGAGAGCTGAACCGCTCGCCCGTTCACCGCGATCTGCGAGAGCGCAACACCGCGGAAGTCGAGAATCGCGTCGTCCGCGGTGCGCACGCCGAAGGTGATGCGGACGTGACCGAGTGCGGTATCCGCACGGGTGACATCGAGTGACAGATCGTACGTTACATCGTTGATCTGACGGGCCCGCTGCATCGCGAGGGCATGGGAGACCCCGGGCGACATGAGCGAATCCGTAGCCAGTACGGCAGCAAGCAGGAGGGAGATCATGTGAGCTAAACGTGTCGCGCAGGTGCTCGGTTGGCCAGCGCACGGTGCTGGCCGCACTGTCCGCGCTGCCCGCGGAGGGACTCGCGTCGTCTCATTCCGGGATCATCGCCGCGCGACGTACCAGGTAGTCCCGCTCCGGAATGCTTCGAGTTCCCTCCGCGGCCCGCATATACGCCCTGCGGGCCGCATGGGGATCGCCCGACAGCTCCAGCAGGTGCCCACGCACCGCGTGCAGTCGGTGATGTCCCTTCACTCGCGGGTCGTCATCGAGCGACGCGAGCATCCTCAATCCTGCCTCGGGTCCGTCGACCATCGCCACCGCAACCGCGCGGTTGAGCGTCATCATCGGATTGTCGTGCATTCGCTGGAGCACGCCATACAGCGCCGCGATCTGTGCCCAGTCTGTCTCCGTCGTACTCGGTGCCTCATCGTGCAGCGCCGCGATCGCCGCCTGGAGCTGATACGCGCCCACCTCGCCTCCCCGCATCGCCTCCTCTGCCAGCGCCACTCCCCCGGCGATCTCCGCAACGTGCCAGCGCGATCGGTCCTGCGCATCGAGCGGGATGAGCTCACCCTGCGCACCAGTGCGAGCGTCGCGACGCGCATGGGTGAGGAGCATGAGCGCCAGCAGGCCAGCCACGGCTGAACTCTCCGGCCTGAGATGGCGCAGCAGCCGGCCGATACGTATGGCCTCGCCCGCCAGATCGCTGCGCTGAACCGAGAGCCCGGAACTCGCCGTATACCCTTCGCTGAAGATGAGGTAGACCACATGCAGCACCGCGCCGAGTCGGACGTCCCACTCCTCGGCTGCGGGAAGTTCGAATGCGACACCTGAGCTGCGAACCGACTGCTTCGCGCGACTGATCCGCTGCGCCATGGTGGCTTCGGGGATCATGAATGCGCTCGCGATCTCTGCCGTGGTCAGGCCGCCAATCGCTCGCAGGGTGAGTGCAATGGAGGAGGTCTGGGTAAGCGCGGGATGACAGCACATGAACAGCAGTGTCAGTGTGTCGTCGTGCGTTGGATCTTCATCTGCGAGCGCACCCGCCGAGCTGGCAAGCCAGTCCGCTGGGTCAGCACGACGTTCGCGTTCGCGACGCGAGCTCTCGCTGCGCGCGTGGTCCATCAGTCGCCGCGAAGCTACATGCCTGAGCCACCCAGCAGGATTCTCCGGTACGCCGTACACGCGCCACTGCGCTTCCGCGTCGATCATCGCCTCCTGCACGGCGTCATCCCCGTCGCCAAGATCGCCGTAACGGCGAGTGAGCGAGCCGAGCACCTGCGGCGCCAGCGTGCGCAGCAGGTGCTCGATGGCAGCGGATGCCGCCGGCGCGATCACCCGTCGCTGTAAGGCGGTGCCTGCAGCACCTGACGGACCTCGATCGCCAGGTACGTCGGCTTGCCACCGGGACCGGGCGCGACTGATGCTTCCGCCGCCAGTTCGAGAGCGCGCGCCTCCGACTCAACGTCGAT
>JBBSVF010000426.1:0-2224 GCA_038233745.1 Gemmatimonadales bacterium | reverse complement strand
GTGACCACCACGGAAGAGACGACCGCGGCAGTGCGCCGGATCGTCGCTCCCACGCAAAAGTCGCGATGACCTTCCTGGCGCCGTGGGCACTGGCCATCGGCGGACTCGCTGCGCTGGCGACGGTGCTGCTGCACCTCGTGGCGCAACAGCGGCCAGCATCGGTGGCGTTGCCCACGGCGCGGTTCATCCCTGACCGGGAGTCGCTCGTGCGGCGTCGCGCCACGCGGCCAAGAGACCTGCTCATGCTGCTGCTTCGCGTGGTGGCGCTCGCGCTGGTGGCACTCGCCTTCGCGCAGCCGGTGGTGACACCGCGCCGGGTGCCGCTCGCGCGCGTGGTGTTGTTCGATGTCTCGCGCACATCGGCCGAGCCCATCGCGAGTCGGGTGGTGCAGGCGAACCTCGTGCAGAATGGTCTCACCACGATTATCGCGTTCGACACCGCCGCCCGCGTGGTTCCCCACGATTCACTCGGAACACTTGCGCGATCGCAGGCGAACGGGTCGATCAGCGGGGCCTTGGCCGCGGCCCTGCGAGAGCTCCCGCGATTGCAGGTGAGCGCCGATTCGGTGGATGCGGTGCTCGTGTCTCCGGTGACCACAGATGAACTGGATGATGCGACTCTTGCGCTCCGCGGCGCATGGCCTGGCGCCGTGCGCCTCGTGCGCACCGGTGCCGACACGGCGCCGCACAGCGACACGACGCGGCTTGAACGCGACGTGCCGACGAGTTCCGCGCTCTGGCCGGCGATGCGCGATGTTCGCGTGGGGCAGCGTGCAACAGCTGTGCGGATCGTAGCGGCGGCATTCACTGCCTCGGATTCGGCTGCCGCTCGCGCCGGTGGGACGGTGGTGCGATGGGATACCACAGCCACCGATCGCCGCAGCGAGGGATTGGTGCTCGGCGACGATGTGGTGGTGGCGCTGATGGGACGGCGAGATGTAGCACCGGGAACGGTGATTGCGCGCTGGGCCGACGCGACGCCCGCCGCCACCCAGCGAATGCTCGGCGACGGTTGCCTGCGAGACGTTGGCGCAGTGCTGCCCGCGTCGGGCGATGTAGCGCTGGACGGCGGGATGCGACGAACGATCCGCGGATTGCTCACACCCTGCGACGCGCGCCCCATCGTTACGGCAGCTGACAGTGTCACTGTCGCTGCGTTGCTCACGGCCACTGGGCGTTCGCGCCAGAGGACGAACATCGCGAACGAATCACGCAGGTCGCCGTGGACCGTCTGGCTCCTGGTAGCAGCACTGGTGATCGGGCTCCTGGAACTGAGCGTTCGGCGCACGCCCGTGCAGGTGAGCGCATGACCACGGTCACACGTCTGGACCGGCTGCGCCAGCGTGTGCTTCTGGTGCTGGCGTTGCGAGGGGTGCTGCTCGCCGCCGGCGTGAGCGCAGGGCTGATGCTCGTGCACGCAGGGCTGGCCGTGTTCGCAGGGGTGATCGTGCTGCTGCTCTCGCTGCGCGCTCTCGCTCCTGCGCGTTCGAAGGTGCAGGTGGCGCTGTGGGCCGAGTCGACGCAACCGAACCTGCGCTATGCGCTCGTGAGTGTGGCGGAAGGGCGGAGCAGCACGGCAATCGAGGCACAGATTGCCGACATGAACTGGTGGGCGATCCCGCAGCGCGCCCTCTGGCGCACACTGGCCATGCCCGCCGCCATCGCACTGCTCGGTGCGCTGGGATGGCTCGTGATCCCGCGGATTGCCGAGGGTGCCCGAACATCAGCCACCATCGGAGCGTCGGCACGCATCGCGGCCAGCCCGACAGGCGATCCGCTGGCCAGCGTTCGCATTGATGTTGCGCCGCCTGCGTACTCGCGCCTCCCGGGAAGAGAGATCAATGATCCAACGACCGTGGAGGCGCTGGTGGGTAGCGCGCTCATGGTCCGCGGGACGGGCGACGGTCATGGCGTGCACGCCCTGCTCGACTCTGCAGAACGCAGCGTTGGAACGACAACGGACGGGTGGAATGTGCGTCTCGCCATGCCGGTGCGCGCCACCGTGCTCACTCTGCGCGCAGCTGGGCGGCGCGACAGACTGATGGCGCTCGTGCCGGTGATTGATGGAGTTCCGGCGGTGACGCTCCTGCTGCCCGCGCGCGACACGATCGTGAGGCTTCCGCGAGGCCGGATTGCGCTGACTGCCCGTGCGAGAGATGACCTGGGACTGCGCGACGGCTGGTTCGATGTGGTCGTGAGCTCTGGATCGGGTGAGAACTTCACC
>JBBSVF010000425.1:0-2256 GCA_038233745.1 Gemmatimonadales bacterium | reverse complement strand
GTCCTCCAGGGATGAGCGTGAATCGGACGTCAGACATCCGCATTCTGCTCTACCGAGAGGCCGGTGTCCATCTCATTTCTGGCTGTTCATACCTCGACTTTGCTACACCCAAATCCGCGAAGAACCTTATTTTTCATGATTCCCATTCCGGAGACGCGCTCGAGCTGATGTGCCCAACACCTGACGACGACCACAATCCCTCGCGCTCCGACGTGGACGAGAGTACCGCCGACGCGATGCGACTCATCGGCGCGCGCGGCGACGTGGTGCTCAACGCGGTTGACGAGGGGATCTTCTGCCTGAATCCGCAGGGCATGACGACGTTCGTGAACGCGGCGGCCGCGCGCATGCTCGGGTACACGTTGCGCGAGATGATGGGCAAAGGGTCACATGAGCTCATTCATCATCACTACGCCGACGGAAGCGAGTTCCCGCGTGATGCGTGTCCCATCTGGGGCTCGGTGAGCGAGGGCATCCATCAGCGCGTGGGCGGTGATGTGTTCTGGAAGAAAGATGGCACCATGCTGCCAGTGGATTACACGAGCATTCCCATCCGCGAGGGGCGCACGGTGGTGGCATCTGTCGTGACCTTCCGCGACGTGTCGCAGCAGCAACAGGCGCAGCAGCAGGGCGAGCGACTGGCATCGGAAAGCGCCGCCCGCGAAGCGGCAGAATCCGCCGCGCGTGAGATTCGGCAGCGCGACGAACGATTCCGCGGCCTGATCAGCGCGTCGGGCCAGATCGTATGGACGAACAGCCCCGAGGGCCGCATGTCCGGCGAACAGCCTGGCTGGGCTGCGTTCACGGGGCAGTCGATGGAGGAGTACGAGGGCTTCGGGTGGGCGTCGGCCGTGCATCCGGATGACGCGCAGCCCACCGTCGACGGGTGGAATGCCGCGGTGGAGTCGCGGACGCCGTTCATCTTCGAGCATCGCGTGAAGGGGAAGAACGGCGAGTACCGCCTGTTCAGCATCCGTGCCTTCCCCTTGCTGGACGATGAGGGAAACATCCGCGAGTGGGTGGGAGTGCACACGGACATCACGGAGCAGCGCGCCGCGCGTGTACGGGTGGATGACGCGCTGCGTGTCGCGGAACGGGCACGGGCACAGTTGCAGGAAGTCTTCGAGCAGGCCCCCGCGGCCATCGCCACCCTCGAAGGCGAGGAAATGATGTTCCGCAGCGCGAATCAGCGCTTTGCTGCTCTGCTGGGAAACCGGCAGCTGGTGGGTCGCACGGCGCGCGAAGCGATGCCGGAACTCGAGGGGCAGCCGTTCTTCGAGATGATGGACACGGCGTACCGGACCGGTGATGCGCAGGTGGGCAATCACATGCCGGCGATGGTGGACCGCACAGGTACGGGCGTGCTGGAGCTGGCAACGTTCGACTTCGTGTATCAGCCGCTGCGCGACGGAGACGGACGCGTGACGGGCATCATGGTGCATGCCGTTGAAGTGGAGACGAACGCCACCCCCTGACGGAATCACGGAACTCTTATTGCGAACTGGCGCAGCGAACCTGATTCCGGCGAGTCGCCATGTCCCGAGCCTTTCTCCGAGATGACGCCGAGGGCGAAATGCCGCGGCGCAACTACGCCCTTCCTGAGCGTGATGATCCGGACTATGATCGCGCCGCGGCGCGCGCGCTGCTGGACGCGGCGTGCGTGAACGAGACGCAGTTGGCCGAGCGGGCGACGGGGTACTACTGGGGCGAACCGAAGCTCCGGCGCTTTGTGGAGGACGTGCGCCAGGAGGCAGAGGCGAAGGGCAACGACCGGCTGGAGCAGGTGGCAGCGCGATACCTCCGCTGACCACCACCCTCCCTTACAAAACTGGTACTGAGTACCGAGTACGAGTACCGAGTACGAGACAGCGGTACGAGTACGAGCGGCCAGTACGAGACGGCGGTACTCAGTACGCCGTACTACCCGAAGTGCCACAGTGCCGCGAGACTGTGTCTCTCGGAGCGTCGACCGGCAGAGAACTCCCCACTCCCCAACGCGAGAACACACCGCGAGAGCGTCTCCCCCGGATCGTCGGCCAGGTCTCGGACCAGGTACCAGGTACTTCAACCTGATGGCAACCTCGTACCCAGTACTCGTACCCGTACTCAGTACCCAGTACTATCAGTTCAAGAGCGGAGGCGCACGCGCTTCCGCAATCCACACGTTACGTCCAGGTCGAGAACGCTCTCCGCGCTATAGCTTCGTCCCCACCTTTTCCGGACAACCAACGTCATGCCACTGATGCGCCGGCTCCT
>JBBSVF010000424.1:0-2268 GCA_038233745.1 Gemmatimonadales bacterium | reverse complement strand
GTGAAGGAGATTCTCGCCGACGTGGTGAAGGAGTCGAACGAGAGCGGCAAGGTGGTATTGCTGAACGACGCGACGCTGAACGACCTGGGCGCCCGCGGCGTTTCGCCGGCCACGCGTGACGTGTTCAACAGGATTCGCGACTTCATCTCCGCTGCGGCGCGCGAAATCGTCGAGCGCGAGATGACGGCGAACGGCAACGAGATCAGCTTCCATCAGGCGGATGACGCGGAACTCAGCGCCAGCCGCAAGGCGGAGTACAAGGCTGCGGTGAAGGAACTCGAAAAGGTGGCCGCCATGTCGCCGGCCGAGCTGCTCGCCGATCAGGAACTCTCCGCGCTGGGCGGCATGCTCGGCAAGAAGTCCGATTCGGATGTGGATGCGGCAACGGTGGAACTGCTGCGTCTGGCCGGCATCACGCCGTTCGGCAAGGTGAAGCTGCGCGATGGACGGAGCGGCGAGACCTTCGCGGCGCCCGTGACCGTTGGCGCGGTGTATATGCTCAAGCTGTCACACCTCGTGGATGACAAGATCCACGCGCGCAGCATCGGACCGTACTCGCTCGTCACGCAGCAGCCGCTCGCCGGCAAGGCGCAGTTCGGCGGACAGCGGTTCGGAGAAATGGAAGTGTGGGCGCTGGAGGCCTATGGAGCCGCACACGTCCTGCAGGAAATCCTCACCGTCAAGAGTGACGACGTGAACGGTCGCAGCCGGGTGTACGAGGCGATCGTGAAGGGGCAGAATCTGCCCGAGCCGGGCATTCCGGAGTCGTTCAACGTGCTGGTGAAGGAGCTGCAGGCGCTCGGTATCCGGGTAACGATGGGGCAGAGCACGGACGGGTTCTACGGCACCGGGATCGATACCGGGACCGCTGAGAATGCCGGACACGGGAACGAGGAGCAGTCATGATTGATTTTCGCAGCGTGCGCGACAACCGCGCATCAGCCTTTGACTTCATTCAGGTCCGGATCGCCTCCCCCGAGGAGATCCGCGGCCCCAAGGACACCAAGGAGCGCGAGCGGCTGGAGATGGCCGGCGTGCGCAACTGGTGGTCGTGGGGTGAGGTGACCAAGCCCGAGACCATCAACTACCGGTCGTTCAAGCCGGAAAAGGACGGTCTCTTCTGCGAGCGCATCTTCGGTCCCGTGAAGGACTGGGAGTGCCATTGCGGCAAGTACAAGCGCATCCGCTATCGCGGCGTGATCTGCGACCGGTGCGGCGTCGAAGTGACCCTCTCGAAGGTGCGCCGCGAGCGCATGGGGCACATCGAACTCGCCGTTCCCGTTGCCCACATCTGGTTCTTCAAGACCCTGCCCTCGCCCATGGGCAACCTGATCGACATCACGCTGCGTGATCTCGAGAAGGTGATCTACTACTCCAACTACGTCGTCATCGACAAGGGTGCGCAGGAAGTCGATAACAATCAGCTCCTGGACGAGGACGAGTTTCTCACGCTGAAGACGAAGGCGAAGGAAGAGGGCGACAACGCGTTCCTCGCCGACATCGGCGCTCCCGCGGTGCGCGAGCTGCTGCGCCGGCTCGATGTGTCGAAGGTGGCCGAGGAGCTGCGGGCGGCGGTGCTGACGGAGACGTCGCAGCATCGCAAGAAGATGCTGCTCAAGCGTCTCAAGATCGTCGACGCCTTCCGCAATTCCGGCGATTCCGGCGATGTGCCGAACAAGCCGGAGTGGATGATCCTGGATGTGATTCCAGTGATCCCGCCGGATCTCCGTCCCCTTGTCCCATTGGACGGCGGCCGTTTCGCGACGTCGGATCTGAATGATCTGTATCGCCGCGTGATCAACCGCAACAACCGTCTGCAGAAGCTCATCTCGCATCGCGCACCGGAAGTGATCCTGCGCAACGAGAAGCGCATGCTGCAGGAAGCAGTCGATGCCCTGTTCGACAACGGCCGTCGTTCCAAGGCCATTCGTGGCCGCGGCAAGCGTCCGCTCAAGAGCCTGTCCGACATGCTGAAGGGCAAGCAGGGCCGGTTCCGTCAGAACCTGCTCGGCAAGCGCGTGGACTACTCGGGCCGGTCGGTGATCGTCGTGGGGCCGGAGCTCAAGCTTCATCAGTGCGGCCTGCCCAAGCTGATGGCACTGGAACTCTTCAAGCCGTTCATCATCCACAAGCTGGTGGAGAAGGGCATCGCGGAGACGGTGAAGCGCGCCAAGAAGATCGTGGAGCGAGAGAGCCCCGAGGTGTACGAGATCCTCGAGGAGATCATCCGCGATCATCCGGTGCTGCTCAACCGCGCGCTGAAGTCGC
>JBBSVF010000423.1:0-2305 GCA_038233745.1 Gemmatimonadales bacterium | reverse complement strand
GACACGCTGCAGGAGAAAGCCTCCCGCCTCACCACCGACACTGTCTGGCATCTGCTCGTGGCCGAGCATGAGCAGCAGGTGGTAGGGCTCACCTCCGGCACATATCTCGGCAATCTCACCATCGGCGTCGTCGTATACCTCGCGATCGACGCCAGCGCTCGCGGGCTCGGGCTCGGCAGCCGGCTGCGCGGACGACTTCGCACCCGCTTCCAGCGCGACGCGCGACGTCTGCGCGAGGAGTCGCTCGCGGCCATACTCGGCGAAGTGAGCGAAGGTAACCCGTGGATGCGCACGCTCTCACGCCGCGAGAAGGTGCTCGTGCTGGACTTTCCGTACTTCCAGCCCACGCTGTACGAGGGCGACGATCCGTCACCCTTTCTGCTCTACTACGAGTCGATGGGACGCGTGCGGACACGTCTTCCCGTGAGCGAGCTTCGACGGATCCTCTATGCCGTGTGGCGGCGCATCTACCGTGTCAGCCGCCCACTCGATCGCCCTGCCTTCCGGATAATGTTGCGCGCACTCGAACAGCGTCGCAGCGTTGGCCGTCACCCTGCCAGCCGAGCCCTGCGATGATCATCGATTGCCACGTGCACCTGAACAACTATCACGAACAGATCGCTGTCAGTCTCGACGATAGCCTGGAGAAGCTGCAGGCTGCCATGGCGCAGTCGAAGATCGACTACTCCCTGGTGCTCACCAGCTACCTCGTCAGTCCGCATCGTCCCAGCACGGCGGAGGTTGTGAACGCAGTGCGTGACATACCGAATGTGGGCGTGGTGGCCGGCATCAGCTACGTGAACTACCGGCTCAGGGACCTTCGTGAGCTTGCAGACTTTCTGGAGGGCGGGCTGGTGAAGGGGCTCAAGCTCTATCCCGGGTACGAACCCTTCTATCCGCACGACAAGCGGATGAAGATCGTGTACGATCTGGCCGAGGAATTCGACGTCCCCGTGATGATCCACTCGGGCGATACCTACAGTCCCAAGGGGAAGGTGAAGTTCTCTCATCCCCTCGAGATCGACGAAGTGGCCGTGGATCATCCCAACGTGAAATTCGTCATCTGTCACCTCGGTAATCCGTGGCTCACTGACTGCATGGAGGTGGTGTACAAGAACCAGAATGTGTACGCCGACATCTCCGGGCTCGTGCTGGGCGAGTTCACCGAATCGTTCGAGGACTACATGGCCGACGAGATCAAGGACGTGATCCTGTATGCCGGCGATTCGGGACGTTTTCTGTATGGGACTGACTGGCCCATCTGCTCGATGGGTTCGTACGTGAATTTCGTGAAGCAGCTCGGACTGTCGGAGGAGGCGTATCGGCTGGTGATGTACGAGAACGCACGGCGGCTGTTCAAGCTTGACCTCCCCGAAGCGCCACTGCCTGCGTCGTCCAGCTGACTTCGTCTGTGCGACTCTCCCGGTCGACCGGTTGGTTCCTCGGTTGCGCAGTGGTGGCGTACGGACAACACGCAGGTGCGCAGAGCGTACAGGGAACGGTTCGCGACAGTGCCCTCCGACATGCGCTGGGGGATTTCACGGTACAGCTGGTCGACGCAAATGACGTCGTGCTGGTGTCGGCACTCGGGCGCGACGACGGTCGGTATTTCCTGCGAACCTCTTTACCCGGCGAGTATCGCGTGCGCGTGCGCCGGATCGGCTACCAGCGGGTCGAGTCTCCCGCGCTCGTGCTCGCGCGCGATGAGCTGCGCATCGTGGACATTGCCGTGCGGCAGGTGCCCGCAGTGCTCGACCCCATGCGAGCCACTGATGCGCGGCGCTGTGCCGCGCTCGACGACGCGGGCGCCGATGTGGCCACGATCTGGGAGGCAGCGCGTACGGCGCTGCTGAATGTCTCCCTTGCCGACAGTGGCGCTCGGCTGCAGATGCGTGTCAGGGAGTTCTCCCGCGACGTGGCGCTTCCCGGACGTCTCGTGTCGAACGAGCACAGCGTTCAGCGAAAGGGCAGATCGGGGCGTCCGTATGTCAGCTCCACACCGGACAGCATCGAGCGCCTCGGCTTCGTGCAGACCCGTGAGGACGGAACGTACTATCTCGCACCGGACGCCAATGTGCTGGGCTCCGAAGGGTTCGTCCGCACTCACTGTTTCAGTCGCGCGGTTGCGATGCCCGATGCGGACGACGTGGGTGTGAGCTTCGAGCCGGCACGTGGCAGACGGGTTCCCGATATTCGCGGGACCGTATGGCTCGATCGGCGCTCGCTCGAGCTCCGCAGGGTCGTCTTCCAGTACACCGGGATCGCCTCGCCGTTGCGACGACCGGAGATCGGCGGCACTGTGCAG
>JBBSVF010000422.1:0-2306 GCA_038233745.1 Gemmatimonadales bacterium | reverse complement strand
GTGGCGTACTGCCGCATTGGTGAGCGCTCGTCTCACACCTGGTTCGTGCTCACGTACCTGCTGGGCTACGATCACGTGCGGAACTACGACGGCAGCTGGACCGAGTGGGGGAATGCAGTCCGCGCTCCCATCGAACGATGAGCGACGTGACCATACGTGCGACCTGGGCCGGTGAGCACCGGTTCGATACGGGTCGTCCCGATGGGCCCGTGGCGCGGCTGGATGGCTCCGCGGAGACCGGACAATCGCCGGTACATGCACTCGCGAGCGCTCTCGCGGCCTGCGCAGGCACCGACGTGGTGGACATCCTCGGCAAGCGCCGCACGCCGCCGGCGCGGCTGGTGGTGGAGGTGCGAGGGATGCGGCGCGCGGAGCCTCCGCGTCGCGTGACATCGCTGGAGATCGATTTCATGATCGATGGCGAGGCGGTGGAGCGGGTGCACGCCGAGCGCGCGGTGACGCTCGCATTCGAAAAGTACTGCTCGGTGTCGGCGTCGCTGGCGGGTGATATCGTGATGAGTTCGTGTGTGGTGCTGAATGGTGAGGTTGGGGGGCGGGTGGTTTCGCGTACTGCAGATCCTTCGCTGCGCTCAGGATGACGTTGACCGCTCGTCGCCCTGAGCCGAAGGCGAAGGGCCTGCAGTCGGTTGGCTGACTCCCGTGCCTGGCCGCGATCCAGAGCGTTCGTAACGGATTTGACGGATAACTGATCGGAAACTGCCGGATGACGGGCTGGCATCGGGCGGTAGAACAAGCCGATGCGCAGCCCTCATCTTCTTTCTTTGTTGGTTTGATCCGGCCTTTTTTGTGGTCAGATCCGGCGTTTTCTCAAATCACGCTTTCCTGTCACTGCGCAACAACTTCGATACCTGACTACACGGCATCGCTCAGCGATGTGAAGGTGAAATCCTTGACCTTCAGGCTTGGCATCACCTGCCCTGCACTCGTGCGTTCGGCCTTGCCGATCTCGTCGATCTTGCTGAGCATGAAGAGCGGGCTTTCGTTCCAGCGGAAGTTCTTCAGGGCACGGGTTACTTTCCCGTTCTCGATCAGGAAGGTGCCATCGCGCGTGAGACCGGTGAGCAGCACGGTGCGCGGATCGAGTGCGCGGATGTAGAAGAAGTGCGTGACCAGCACTCCGCGTTCGGTGCTGGCGATGAGATCGTCGACGCTCTTCGTGCCGCCCACGAACTTGATCGCATCACCTCCGAATCCACCGCCGCCACCGGAGGTGGGCTCCACGCCCTTCTGCGCGGCCCAGTAGCGATCATAGCTGAAGTTCTTCAGCACGCCGTTCTCGATATACGTCACGCGCCGCAGCGGGAAGCCACTGCCATCGAAGGGCTGGCTGCGCAGCTCCGGATCGGCAGGATCGGAGTACATCGTGACCCGCTCGTCGGCGATCTTCTCGCCGAGCCGCGTGCCGCCACCGGGCTTGCTGAAGGTGCCGCGCCCTTCGTCATTGGCGCGAGCGTTGAAAGCGCCCACGAGCAATGGCATGATGTCCGCCACGGCTTGCGGCTCGAGTACCACCGTGTACCGACCGGGCTCGATGGCCGAGGGCTTCTGGCTGGCCACTGCCTTGCGGGCTGCGGTGCGGCCAAGAGAGGCCGGGTCGATGTCCTTCCAGTCGCGGGCGCCGGCGCTGGCCCAGCCCGAGCCGGTGCCGTCCGGCGTGCGGACAGTGGTAGAGAGGTCGGCGTTGGTGTTACGGTGGTAGGCGAAGAGGCCGCGGCTCGTGGCCACAGCGCTTGCACCGGCGGCGGCCTGCAGGAAGCCGGCGACGAAGGTGCCGCCGCTCTTCACACCATTCTGTTCCGACACCTCGATCACGCGCTTCGCCGCAATCGCGCGCGACTCGGGGGTGAGGTCGGCAGTGCTGTCGTAGTAGCTCGTGATGTCCGCGTAGCTCTGCGGCCCCAGCTCCGGCATCGCCTCCGGATCTTCCGGGCTCAGTCGCGCGAGTCGCTCCGCCTGATCCACGGTGCGGCGCAGACTGTCGTCGTCCAGAATGTTCGTGGTGGACGACGCACGGCGCTTGCCCACCGTTGACGTCACCGTCACCGTGGTGTTCGTAGTTCCGCCGCTGGTGGTGATCTCGTTGCCGGCGAAGCGTGTGTTGCCACTCCATCCACTCGTGATGTTCACACGTGTCTCATCTGCTTTGGCGAATGAGAGCACGCGATCGGCGAGGGTTTTTGCCTGCTCACGCGTGAGGAAGTCGGCGTCTGGCGCAAAGAGTGAGCGCGTCATTATTCGCCCCTCCCGGTGCTCACGATGTTCACGCCCTTGAAGCGCGCGGGCGG
>JBBSVF010000421.1:0-2322 GCA_038233745.1 Gemmatimonadales bacterium | reverse complement strand
TTGGCACGAGCAACTGCTTCGTGCACCGTGATGCGCGATCAGCGAGCAGATATTCTGCCGGCCCTTCAGTCGGTTCACGTCGGTGGCGCCCTCACGGACAACTGGATATTCGAAGACTGCTTCGCGCGGTGGCCAGACGCGAGATTCACGCATGTGTACGGCGGCACCGAGGCGGAACCTGTGTCTCATGGGGACGCACGGGAGTGTGTGCGGAACAGCCGCGATCGCGGCTGGTTCCAGACCCTGAATGTCGGACGGCCGATCGATTCGATTCGCACCCGAATGTCACCCGAGGGACTATGGGTGAGCGGACCAAACGTGGCGCCCGCATACCTCGGCGATGTGGCGGAGAATCGCGGCGTGAAGGACGTGGATGCCGAGGGACGTGCCTGGCACTGCATGGGAGACCGCATCATCGCCGACGACAATGGCTGGTGGCTGAACGGCAGGACGTCGCAACCGGCCGCGGACTTCGACCTCGAGCAGCGACTCTACGCGCGACTTGGCACGAGCAACTGCTTCGTGCACCGTGATGCCACGGAAGGCCTCTGGCTGTACGGCGAAGGCATCCGGGACCGTGCGTCCAGCCGCCACGTTTCGTTGGGCAGCGAGTTTCCGGAACTCGCGGGAATGAAAGAGGTGAAGATCGTCCGCGATCGCCGGCATCGGGCACGAATCGACCGGGCTCGCAGCCTCGGCGCGAGGACCGCTGATGCACGCTGATCGCGGCTCCCGTCTCCGTCGCTGGTCGCGCTATTTCGCCGAGCGCTCTCCGCTGCCGATGCTGCTTCTCGTGGGCGGAGGGATATCCGCCTCCGCATCCTATCTGATGCGTGCCTCGCTCGACGTCGGTGCCGCGACACTGAGCGCCATCGGCATTGTAGGGCTGCTGCTGCTCCTGCGGATGATGGACGAGATCAAGGATGTCGCGAAGGACGGGGTCGCCCATCCGGAGCGTCCCCTCCCAAGGGGATTGGTCTCCGTCCAGGGGCTGCGACGCGCACTGCGGCTGACGGTGCTTCTCCTCTTCGCGTACGCGGCGCTCGTCGGCATTGCACGCGGTGCCGTCGCCGGCACGCTGTACGCGGCAACGATCGCGTATTCGCTCCTGATGTACCGGGAGTTCTTCGTGTCGGCACTGCTCACTCGAAACCAGTTGGCGTATGCGGTGACCCACCAGCTCATCCTGCTTCCGATGTACCTCTTCGCGGTCGCGATGGTTGCTCCGGCGCACGTGTCGGGTGCGCTCTCGGTCTGGTTTGCGGTGAGCGGTCTTGGCGCGTCATTCACCTACGAGATGAGTCGGAAGCTCGACCCTGATGCACTCCCCGTCCTCCACACCTATCTGCAAGTGCACGGTCGAGGCGTTGTCGTCACGGCGATCATCGCAGCGCTGGCCCTCCTCGCACTCAGCACTGCTCGCATCGGCGTGGAGATCATTGTCTGGCCGGCCATCGCCCTCCTGCTGATCGTGCTTCCGCTCATCTACCTGAGCCCGCGTCGTTTCAGGATCGTCGAAGGCACCGCGGCGCTCGTGATGATCGCGCAGATGTTCGCGCCCACCCTTCAGCATACAATCGCGGCATCCAGATGATATCGCCACTGCTCGGTCCATGGTCGGACGCCGACACGATGGCACGTGAGGGGGGAGGCAAGGCGGAACGGCTCAGCCTCCTCGTCCGATCCGGGCACCGCGTGCCTCTGTGGGTGTGCGTGCCGGCCGCAATCTTCGATGCGTCGCGCAGTGCATGCGGCATCGACCTCCTGAGCCAGACTGCGACACGCGATGAGGAGCTGTCGGCCGAAGTTGCCGCGCGCTTCCTCTCGCTCCGCATCGATGACGACCTGCGCTCGTCGATCAAATGCGCCCTGGACAAGGTCGGGATCGCGAACGCAGATCTCGCCGTTCGCTCCAGCGGCATCGGGGAAGATTCGGCGGAGCACTCGTTCGCGGGCCAGTTCGACTCGTTCCTCTATGTGCGGGGAGAGGCCGCCATTCACGACGCGCTGCGCCGGTGCTGGGCATCGGCCTGGTCGTCGCGGACCTTGTTCTATCGGAGATCTGCCGGACTCACCGACACGGTGAGGATGGGAGTGATCATCCAGCAGATGGTGAATTCGGAATCGGCGGGTGTCGCCTTCTCGCGCGATCCGCTGCATCCCGCCGACCGATCCAGGGTCATCGTCGAGAGTGTCTGGGGACAGGGCGAGGGGCTGGTGAGTGGAGCGGTGGATGCGGATCGCTTCGCGGTGGATCGTGACACACTGCAAGTGTGTGAGAGCCGGCTCGCCTCCAAGTCGCACGCGGTCGAGCGTGCGGAG
>JBBSVF010000420.1:0-2325 GCA_038233745.1 Gemmatimonadales bacterium | reverse complement strand
GTCCCGAGCAGCTCGCCCACCGCGTTCACCTCTGCTCGATAGTAGCTCACCCCATCCTCCAGGCTGTCACTGCGCCCGATCGCGCTGCGCACCAACAGCATCGGCGCGCGCCACTCGTCAGCAAATACGGTGAAGAGCGTACGCGCCAACACAGCGTTCACGCCAATCGTGCGCAGGAAGGTGGACTTCCCGGACATGTTGGAGCCGGTGAGCAGCATGCTCCCCCTCTCCAATCGCAGGTCGTTCGGCACGGGCGACGCGAGCACCGGATGGGACACTCGTGTTGCCGAGATGGAACGAACCCTATCTGCCTCGAACACCGGACGCGCAAATCGCGTGGCCCGAACGCGAACCTCCGCCGTGGACTGCAGAACGTCGAGTTCGCCGAGTGTGTGATACATGCGACGCAGGACGATCGCGTGTCGGCGCAGGCCCTCGATACTCCGGGCATATGCAGTCACCTCCAGCGAGAAGAGCACGTCCACCAGCTCCGTCAGGGCGTTCGCCAGCGGGTCCAGAGAGTTCTTGTCGAGCGAGATCCAGCCGACCACCCGTCCCAGTCCTCGCACGGTGGCGGCATCACATCGTAGCTGTTGCAGCGATGCGGCGAGCGGTGGCAACTCCAGCGCTCCCACGCGTCGCGTCGCCGCAATCAGCGCCGGCAACGCGCGCAGCGGTGGAACCGCGAGATCGATCTCGTCCTTCATCGCGGCGCGCATGATCATGTTGCCCATGGCCACCACAATCGCGGCCACCCAGAGAATCGGGAGCGCGAATCCTCCGGCCAGGAGCACCACCATCGCCACCGTGCCCAGTGGAGCGAACCGAAGCCAGCGTGCACCCGGCGTGCGCCGTGAGTACAGCAGGTCAGGCAGTCGGCCGACGTACGATGCATCGAGCGGGCGGAGTGCGTCGCGGAGCTTCACGCGCGCGGTGTCCGGGCCCTCGAGGTGTGAGACGGCCGCGTCGAACTCCTGCAGCTCGGCGGGCGCGAGATCCTCGCGCTGCAGCCGCGAGTACAGCACATGCAGTCCGGGCCAGCCAGCCGTGTGGTCAAGCGACCGGAACACCGCGTCGAGATCCAGATCGTGCCAGGCGCGAGCCGGCAGGCGTTCATCGTCCGCGAGTGTGAGGTCGGCGTACACGCCCACGCGCTCCATGTCGTACTCGCGGGGCTCCTGCGACAGGCGACGCGAACGCCGCTGCCACCACGACGCCACCTGCATCGCCCCCACCACCACCACACCGGCCACCAGTGCGGGAAGCGCGGACGACGAGATCATCGCCAGGGTGGTGCCGCTCCCTTCTTGCGCACGAGGTCGGGATTCTCGCGGAACAGCGTGCACGTCCTCCCGATCGTCTGCACCACATCCGCACCCAGCCGCTCGGCCAGCTGATGCGACGCGTCCTTCGGCTTCACGTCAGTGGTCTTCGCGAGCTGCACCTTCACCAGCACATGCGTGCGCAGCGCGTCATCCACCGTTTGCACCAGCGTGTCCGTGAGCCCCTGATGGCCCACGTGGACGAGCGCCGAGAGACCATGGGCTTCCGCGCGCAGTTCCGCGCGCTCCTTTGAACTCAGTGTCATTGCCGTGCAACGTCGCGCGTGAGAATCAGCAGGGGATACGGATTGATCGGCTCACCGTCCCAGTACTTCCCGTCGGTGCGCATGCGCATCACCTGGAAGTGCAGGTGCGGGGTGTCCTTGGGCGCGTTGCCGGTGGTCCCCACGAAGCCGAGTGTGTCGCCGCGGGCGATGAGTTGGCCGGCCGCCAGCCCCTGTTGATAGTGATCCAGATGGGCGTAGTAATATACGACCTTCCCCTGCGGATCCGATGCGTAGATCGTGTTGCCACCGAGGGCATTGGTGCTCACGCGCATCACGCGCCCGCTGTCGGCGGCGAGCACCGGGGTACCCCGCGGCGCCATGATGTCCATTGCACGGTGCGAACGTCCACCGTCGCGTCCTTCGTCGAAACTGTCGTGCACCTGCCTGAGCGTTGCCCCCGCCACGGGAATCTCGAGACCGCGAGCGAGCAGGTAATCGACCGTCTCGGCGCTGCTCACCGGCTGACCCTGGGTGAGTGCGGGGGACGCGGCGCGCGCGGGCGCTGGTGAGAGCGGCGCGGGCACCGAGTACACGTTGCGTGCGCAGGCGGTGCTGAACAGCGCGAAGAAGAGCGGGAGGGCGAGGAGACGTCGCATCACAGGAGGGACGCGTGACCGGCGCGGCGGTCACCGGCGCGGCGGACTCCGTGCGCCACCCGTCATCCTGAGCGCAGCGGAGGATCCGCAGGTTCTGCAGGCCCGTGGGTGCGGGCAGGG
>JBBSVF010000419.1:0-2338 GCA_038233745.1 Gemmatimonadales bacterium | reverse complement strand
GCTGCGGATCACCGACTCGCTGGACAGCTATCGCGAGCTGCTGAGCAGCACGCTGGACGCGTACCTCACACAGGTGTCGAACCGGCTGGGGTCGGTCTCCAAGAGCCTCGCGGTGGCGGGAGCCGTGAGCATTCCGTTCGTCGTCATCGCGGGAGTGTATGGGATGAACTTCGATCACATCCCGCTGTCACACCACCCATACGGTTTCGCGATCCTGGTCGCGATCCAGCTCGCGCTTGGTGCCGTGCTCGTGGGCGTCCTCAAGCTGCGCGGCATGTTGTAGGGAAGTTGTCGAGCTTGGCATTGCGCCCTGAGCGGAGCGAAGGGCCTGCAGGTGCAGGTCCTTCGCTGCGCTCAGGACGACGGTCGTGGCCTGCAGATGCAGGTCCTTCGGCTGAGCTCAGGACCACAGCCGACCGCCCCAGTCAGATATCCAGATTACTCGCGAACTTCGCATTCGCTTCGATGAACTCCCGGCGCGGCTCCACCTCATCGCCCATGAGCTTCCGGAACATCTCGTCCGCCGACACCGCATCCTCCACGTTCACCCGCAGCAGCGTGCGCGTATTCGGATCCATCGTCGTGTCGAACAACTGATCCGCGTTCATCTCTCCCAGTCCCTTGTAGCGCTGGAAGTTCACGCCGGTCCTGCCGTCCGCCGAGAAGCGCCGCGCAATCTCGTCGCGCTCCTTCATGTCATATGCGTAGTACGCTTCCTTGCCCTTCGCCACGCGGAAGAGGGGCGGCTGCGCGATGTACACGTAGCCGGCCTCGATCAGCTCCGGCATCTGCCGATAGAAGAAGGTGAGCAACAGCGTCCGGATGTGCGCGCCGTCCACGTCGGCATCGGTCATGATGATCACCTTGTGGTAGCGCGCCCTCGTGACGTCGAACTCCTCCTTGATGCCAGTGCCGAGCGCGGTGATGATCGTCCGGATCTCCTCGTTGGAGAGCACCTTGTCGATGCGCGCCTTCTCCACGTTGATGATCTTGCCGCGCAGCGGCAGGATCGCCTGGAACTCGCGCTTGCGCCCCTGCTTTGCACTGCCGCCGGCGCTGTCGCCCTCCACCAGGTAGATCTCGCACAGGGCGGGATCCGTGAGCGAGCAGTCGGCGAGCTTGCCGGGCAGGTTGCCGATGTCCAGTGCACTCTTGCGACGCGTGAGATCCCGCGCCTTGCGTGCGGCCTCGCGCGCGCGCGCCGCCGACATCGCCTTCTCGATGATCTGGTTGGCCGACTTCGGATGCTCCTCGAGGTAGCTCGCCAGCAGCTCGTTCGCCACGGTCTTCACCGCACTTTCCACTTCGCTGTTGCCGAGCTTGGTCTTCGTCTGCCCCTCGAACTGCGGCTCGTGAACCTTCACGGACAGCACCGCGGTAAGCCCCTCGCGCACATCGTCACCCGAGAGCGTCGTCTCCTTGTCCTTCTTCGCCATCGACGACTTCTGGATGTACTGATTGATCACGCGGGTGAGCGCGCTCTTGAATCCCGTAAGGTGCGTACCGCCCTCATGCGTGTTGATGTTGTTCACGAACGAAAACACGGTGTCGTTGTAGCCATCGTTGTACTGCATGGCCAGCTCGATCCCCACGCCATCCTTCTCGGTGTCGAGATAGATGATGTCCTGGTGCGTCGCCTTGCGTCCCGTGTTGAGGTGCTGCACGAACTCCCGCAGCCCGTCCTTCGCAAGGAAGGTCTCCTCCTTCTCCTGCTCCGCGCGCTCGTCCTTCAGGGTGATCGTGAGCCCCTTGTTCAGGAACGACAACTCCCGCAGGCGCGACGCAAGCGTCTGGTAGTTGTACGTGAGCTCGGTGAAGATCTCGTGGTCGGGCTTGAACCACACCTTCGTGCCGGTCTGCTTCTTTGGCACATCGCCCAGCACCTTGAGCTTCGTCTGCGTGGCGCCGCGCATGAAGTCCATGTAGTACTCCTTGCCATCGCGCCGAATCCACACCTTCAACCGCTCGGAGAGTGCATTCACCACGGAGACGCCAACGCCGTGCAGCCCGCCGGACACCTTGTACGTGTCCTTGTCGAACTTGCCGCCGGCGTGCAGCACGGTCATCGCCAGCTCCACACCCGGGATCTTCTCGATGGGATGGAGATCGACCGGAATGCCTCGGCCGTCATCCTCCACCGTCACCGAGTTGTCGCCATGGATGATGACCGTCACGTTTTTCGCGAAGCCGGCCATCGCCTCGTCGATGGAGTTGTCCACCACCTCGTACACCAGGTGATGCAGGCCGCGCTCGGACGTGGATCCGATGTACATGCCGGGGCGCTTCCGCACCGCCTCGAGGCCCTTCAGCACGGTGATCTGTCCCGCGCCGTACTCCT
>JBBSVF010000418.1:0-2350 GCA_038233745.1 Gemmatimonadales bacterium | reverse complement strand
GCCGGTCACACCACGCACACCCTTCACCGCTCGCACCAGCGCTTCAAGGACCTCGTGTCCTTCGGGTGTGTCGGGCGACGGCACTCCCGACACCACCAGCACGGCAAACACGGCGAACGGGGTATTGAATCGCGTCGTCAGTGAGTGCGCAACCGCCATCGTCTCGCTGCCGCGCACCTCGGCGGCGGCATTCATCTCGCGCTCCACCCGGCCTGCCAGTGGCGCGGCCGCAGCAATCGCGATCACCCACGCGACAACGACCCATGCGCGATGCCGTACGACAAGCTCGGCCACTCGTCTCACGATGCCCCTGCCCTGCCGCCCACCGGCGGGACATCCCTTCGGAGTAACATGTACTCGTGCGTCTCCTTCCATCCGCAGTGCTCGGCAAGCGAATCCGAGAGCGAGGCACTCCGATTGCCGGTGCGGACGAGAGCTGACACGAAGGTGACGAGACCGCGCGCGGCCGCCTCCTTTGCCGCGAGGTGCACGAGCGCAGTTGACAGCCGGTGGCCGCGCGAGTCCGGTGAGATGGCGATCGTCTTGACGACGGTGGCATCGCCATCGACGAATGCGAACAGGAAGCCCCGCATCTGCCCCGCGGCGTCGCGGACCCAGTGTGACGACGTACAATCGCGAATCGCGGCCGCAGACAGGAGAATGGTTCTGAACAGGTCGCGGCTCACCGGTTCGAACAGGAGATTACCGGCGAAGGCGGACATGCAGAGGTCGAAGGCTTCGTCGAGTACTGCGGGAAGCTGTTGATGATCGCTCAGCCGCTCGAAAACATGCCCCGCGGACTCGGCGCTACTCACCGCCGACGATGACAGATCTGCGACGTTCGAGAGCGAGTGGGCCGACGCTGCGTCGAAGTGCATGACCACCGTCTGGTACGTCTCGAGCTCCGCAAAGCCTTCGCGGATGAATGCGTCGAGGTACGCGGGCGCCTGCACGGGCTCCCAGGAGAACAGGCGCGTGTGCGGCGCGTCATCCGACTGCGGGACGAGAAATCGATACGAGAACCACGTGCTGGCGTCGATGGGTGCATAAATGCCGGAATATCCCCCGCGGGCGGCCCACTCCATCGCGGCCGAAATGAGCATCCGGGAGGTACGGAGCTCGTCCTCACCGGTGGCCACCTCAAACAAGCCCGCGCCTGCGTCGTCCGGCTTCGCCCCCAGCTCCCCGACGGCGATGCGCCCGCGCACCTGCCCACCGTCCATCACGAGGAACGCCTCGAATGGCCGGCGACGCAGCATATTCAGCACCATCGTGGTGTACGCCGCCGACGGCGCCCAGGGCGCGAATGCCTCCGACCGGATCAGCGGCGCAGCCTCGGCGAACCGTTCGAGGAACGGGGCCGCGCCACCCCCGCTACTCACCTCGCTGAACGACGTCAATGACAAGGTCACAGGATGCGTACCTCGCCCTTGCCTGCGTCGAGACGAATGCGCTGGCCTGTGTGTAATCGCTGCGTTGGCTTTCCGCCCACCCCAACGATCGTCGGCAAACCGAGTTCGCGGGCGACGACGGCGGAGTGGGAGAGGAGACTTCCCCGTTCGATGATGAGACCCGCACACGTGGGGAACAGCGGAACCCACCCTGGGTCGGTCCGCTCGGTCACGAGGATCTCACCGTTCATTCCGGCGGCGTCCTCGAAGCGCAGTGCGACGCGGACGACGCCTTCCACAACGCCCGGTGAGCAGGGAGTCCCGCGCATGACGTCGGGATCGTCTCCGTCACCGGTGTCCGTGAGCATGTCCATGTCCAGCAGCAGCGATGCGGAACCCGCCACACTGCCCACCGCACCCCGCGTGACGAACCGGTCCGGTGGCGCAGGCGTCTGCCGATAGGTATCGAACTCCGCGCGCCGTATCGCGACGAGGGCGCGGAAATCCGTCGTGACGCTGCGTCCCTCGATGTACGACGCGAGATCGTCGAGCGTGAGGTAGAACACGTCGTGTTCGCCGGCCAGCACGCCCAGTTGGACGAGGTTCGCGCCCATCGCCCTGAAGAGCCGGCGGGTGAGGCCGAAGATGCGCGTGCGCTCGAATCGCAGGAGCTCGCGATCGCTCACCGCCCGTCGCGCCCACAGCAACACGCGGAAGTAGATCCAGCGCCGCGGCCCCGGGCCGAGGCGCTCGCGCACCGTCTGCTCCGCGTTGGCTCGTATTTCCGCTTCGCGACCTTCCATCGCGTCCGCCGCAAAAGCCCGCATGCGCACATAGCTCTGCACCGAGGCGAGGGCGAAGCCGGGATCGTCATGAAGATCGGGTTCCTCCAGCTTCAGCTCGTCGGCGCAGCGGAATCCGTACTTGTCCAGGAACTCGGCGAACAGCACGCCGATTTC
>JBBSVF010000417.1:0-2376 GCA_038233745.1 Gemmatimonadales bacterium | reverse complement strand
TCGATGTTCACCTTCGCCGTCTTCCACTCCGCCAGCTCGTAGCGGTCGGCGGGCAAGGGCCGGAGCGTCGCCCGCTCCGTCGCCTCGAAGACGCTGCGCCGACTGCCGGCGAGTTTCTGGAAGGGCCGGTCATTCACGCGCTCCCGCGCGAGGGCGAGCGAGTGATTGAGTTCCGCGAGCGAGTGGAAGACGTCGTGGCGCAGCGGGGCCATGATCTCGCGCTCGACGATCTGGACCGCCGTCTCAACTTTCGCCTTGTCGCGCGGATGGTAACTCCGCGCCGGGAGGATCGCCGTCCCGTAATGCGTCGCGAAATCCTGATACGTCGCGTGCACCACCGGCTCGTAGTAGCAGGGCTGGCCGACCGCGCTCTTGAGATTGTCGGGCACGATCAGCGCGGGGACCGCGCCCACATACTCGAGCAGTCGCACGTGCGCCCCGATCCAGTCGGGGAGCGTCTCAAGTCCACGTCGCTTCGACATAGAGGAGGTGACTCGCGCCGAGCGCGCCGACGAAGATCTGCGCCTCGCTGATCTCGCCCGTGCGCGGATGGACGATGGACATCGTGGGCCCGGCGTAATCGACGAAGAGTCGCTCGCCGGCGACATGGACCTGCCGCAGCACGGGCTCCAGCGTCCCGGCCCAGGCGTGATACAATCGACAGAACTGCGTGTACTGATAGCACCGCGCCGGCTCGGGCGCGGCGGCCTGGTACTCCGTCCAGAGCAGCTGCAGGGTGACGCCTTTTCGCTTCAGCTCCTGATGCACCGTGGCCCAGTCCGGCACCGGCCGGGTCGCCGAGGACGGCATCGTGCCGCGCGTGAACAACCGCGCCTCGAGCGTCGCCTCATCGAGATCCGCGGGCAGTGGCCACGCGAGCCCCGTCGCGCGAAAGCGCACGACGTACTCGTGCACCGTGCTTTGGGAGAGTGCGAGGATCGTCGCGATCTCGCGCTGGCTCCGGTCCTGGTCAAACGTGAGGCGTAGCGCCTCCACCACCTTCCGCATGGAAATCCTCTCAGCAGGCACGGCCTCGCTCCGGGTAGACGTCCGGAGGAGGTAGCGCGTGCGGTGGGGATCCGGCGGCCTCAGCTCATGCGAGCATCGCGATCAGTCGATCTGACTGATCGGCTTCGAGCGAAACAGGTGATCGGCTTCGAGCGAAATGCGTGATCGGCATCGAGCGAAATGGGTGATCGGCTTGGAGCGAAATGGGTGATCGGAATCGAGCGAAATACGCACCAACACCAGGTATTTCCGCGTCGATTCGTGAGATCGTCAATTCATCGTGTTACGGTTGCGATTCAGCAGGTGCTTATGCAGAGAAGTGTGTTCCATCTCACTACGCTGATATTGATCAGCGCCTGTGCTCTGAACCGTCACAGGGAGCAAGCCATTCCTTCCCCACCGTGCAGCACCTGTCAGATACATGGGCTCGTGCTGGACGCGACGACTGGACGGGCAGTGATCGGCGCTGAAGTCGGGGCATGGGGAGTCAAACCAATTGTGCGAACGGACTCGCTCGGTCGCTTCACGTTGCCGCGCCCATCGCCCCGCTCTTTCGTGCTCCTTGCGCGCGCCGTGGGTTTTGATCCAGCGCGTTGCGTGATATCAGGCAGCACTGAGTCGCTGCAGGTCTTTCGGCTTCGCCCACGCCCCGTGGGCATCCGCGATACAATCGTCAGTGGGAAAGCACCGGTCAGGCGATGACAACAGGGAAACGTACGGGATGCTTACGGAGGGAACCGCCGGCATCCCGTACCCTCAAACGTCACGGTAGCGCGGCGGTTGCCTGATAGCCTGCTCCGAGATCCCGAGTGACTTCGGTCGCCGTATTCCCCCACGGACTGTATGTCGTGCGCTGTGGGCTCGTCGGATCACCTCGGATGCTAAAACTGGTTCCCCAGTGAAGACCGAGCAGCCAACCGTCATTCGTAAGCGAAAAGACGGGGGATCCGCTGTCGCCTGGTTCCGCGTAATAATCGGCTTGATCCTGACACCTCATATCGCGATTCGTGTCGACGGCAACACCGTTCACCGCCTCGAATTGTGGCACGTCAACGCAGTGCGCCGTGACTACGCCTGAGGAATAGCCTGTTGTCCGCCCCACCTTGGCGATACTGGCACCCTGCATCGCGCTGCTCCCATCGACGGGGATCGTCCTACTACCCACGATTGCCAGCCCGCCGAAACCATCCTCCACAGTTTTTGCAAGATAGCCGAGGTTATTGGTCACCCCAGCATCGAACTGTATGAGCGCTGCGTCACTGTACCGGCACATGCGGCCGGGAGGACATTGCGAATCGTCAGGGTATTGGGAGAGCGCGGGGTCAGATACTTCAACTCCGATTCGATCAGCTGGACCAAACGCCTGCG
>JBBSVF010000416.1:0-2381 GCA_038233745.1 Gemmatimonadales bacterium | reverse complement strand
ATCGCCGGCCTCCAGCCGCTCGATCACCTCGGCGAATTCCGCGGGCCCGAACCCCACGATGTTCGCAAGCACGCGCAACGGATCGCGCGCCGCGCGAAGCCAGGGGAGATGCTCGCGGACCACTGCGTCGACGCCAGGATTCCAGAGCCCCACCGCGTTGAACATCCCGCCGGGGAACTCCGCAACACGCGGCGCTGGTGCGCCTGGGCGCGGAAGCGCGCTGATGGCCTTGGTCACCAGCCCGCCAAGCCGTTCGAGCGCCACGGTGCCGGCGAGCTCGCGGCCATACGCGGCCGTTCCTGCGGCGAGAATCACGGGATTCCGGAAGCGCAATCCGACGACCTCGACATCCAGCGAGGCGCCGGCCGCGGTCATCGAGGCAGCTCGCCTCCGCCCACCACGCGAGCTCCTGACGAGCCAACGCGTCGCTCATAGCGCTGCAGGTACTCCACCACCGCGTCGGCAACGGTTGCCGACAGCTCGTTCATGCGCGACGCATCCGTGAGATAGGCCGCTTCATCGGGGTTGGTGCCGAACCCGATCTCCACGAGCACTGCCGGCATGAAGGCGGTGACGAGCACACGGAAGCCCGCCTGTTTAACGCCACGGCTCGGGCCAGGATGAATGCGGCGCAATCGCCCCTGAATGAGCTCCGCCAGCTCGTTCGACTCGCGAAGGTGCTCGTTCTGCGCCATGTCGTTCAGGATGAAGCTCAGCGGGTCGCCAGCTCTGGTACCGGACCGCGTCTCGAACTTCACGACCTCGTTCTCCATCTTCTCCACGCGTCGTGCGTCTTCCGTCTTCGCCTCGGCAAGGAAGTAGGTCTCGAAGCCGCGCGAGCCACCCGGATTCTTCCAGCCGGGATTCGCAGCATTCACATGAATGCTCACGAACAGATCCGCGTGCGCCTCGTTCGCGATGCGCCCGCGGTCATCGAGGGCGATGAGGGTGTCGCGCGAGCGCGTGTAGAGCACCTCCACGCCGCGCGCGATCAATGCATCGCCCACGCGTCGGGCGACGTCGAGCGTGATGTTCTTCTCGTAGATCTGCGGTCCTCCGATGACGGGACCGTGCATTCCTGCGTCGGGGCCGCCATGGCCAGCGTCGACCACCACGAGGCGTCGACCGCGCAACCGGGCGGGCGACGCGGTGGCCGCGCGCTGCGTCGCCGTGGCGCGAGCCGGCTCGGGCTCCGCGGCGCGGCGAGTTGATGCCGACACCGGCTCCGCGCGATCGGCAAAGCGCTGCACCGCCGAGAAGGCGCGCAGCTCGAACCGGACAGGATCCCAGACGAGATTCGGCACCACACGCGGAATGATCTCCGCCGCCAGCTGGAGCGGGATGTACAACACGCCGGCGCGCACGTCAGGCGCCACGGCGAGCTGGTAGGTCTCGTCTCCGATGCGGGCGAACCGCAGTCCTTGCTCCACCTGAATCGCCGTTCCGTTGACGATCAGCATCCACCGATTCGCGGTGAGATGCGTGACGGTCACGGGAATGATCGGACGGAGCCGGTCCGCACGCAGCAGCGGTCCACTGTCGCCGGGGACCAGCGCCACCGTGGTCGACCGCGTGGCGTTCTTCACCACGAGAGAAGTTGACGGGGCCGGCGCGGGCGATGTGACCGCGAGCTGGAAGGCGACAAGCAGCGAGGCAATCATCGCGTGCGGAGCGCCCTCGCCATTTCGCGATCAGCGTCCCGCTCGCGCTCGGTCTCGCGCTTGTCGTGGAGCTTCTTTCCCTTGCCCAGTGCGAGAGCCACCTTGGCGATCCCGTGCTTGAAGTAGAGTTCGAGCGGCACGAGGGTGAGGCCCTGGCGCTCGATGGCACCTATCAGACGCGTGATCTCCCGCTTGTGCAACAGCAGCTTGCGAGTGCGCGTGGTCTCGTGATTGTTGTAGCTGGCCCGATCGTACAGCGAGATGTGCAGATTGAGCAGGTAGATCTCGCCGTCCCGCACGATCCCGTAGGAGTCCGAAAGATTCGCCTTGCCGTCACGCAGTGATTTCACCTCGCTGCCGGTGAGGACGATGCCGGCTTCAAAGGTGTCGATGATACTGTAATCGTGACGCGCGCGCCGGTTCTTCGCGATCGACTCGATCTCTGTCCGTTCCTCGGAGCTGGCCATGTCGGCGGGGTGAGGGTCGGCCTGCAAGATAGCGCGGTGAACCCGCGTTGACTTGGACTCGCCGTGCGGGTAATTTCCGCGACTGTACTAGCGTCGCTCGGGTGGTGGAACTGGTAGACACGCAGGTCTCAGAAGCCTGTGCCTTCACCGGCGTGGGGGTTCACGGCCCCCCTCGAGCATGATCAGCCAATCGCACAACCGGGGCCCCGCGCAGTGCGCGGGGCCCCGTTCTCGATCGCGGCGTCCGGATCCT